>JABJAL010000023.1 GCA_018669005.1 Nitrospinaceae bacterium | reverse complement strand
CTGTTGGAGAGAGCGCCATCCAAATGGTCTCCGAGGGAGAACTCAAAGGGCCGCTTATTGGCGAGGCCTGCACCGGGTGCGGCGTCTGCGAATACCATTGCCCGACATATCCTGCAGCTGTTCAGGTATTCGAGCGTGCCGGCGAACAATTACCACAGTCCCCTGGTGATGAATGATCTTGAGGGGCGGGCCATCCTGCTCTGGGACGGGGAATGCGCTTTTTGTAAAAACTGCATTGAATGGCTGTTGCGTTTGGATAAAAGGGGCCTGATTCTCCCAGTGCCCTACCAAGAAGTTCCCATCCCCCCGATGAGCAAAGCACTACGGGAGCAATGCCAGCGCGCCATTCAACTCATTTCGCCGGGCCAGAGCCCGGTTTCGGCTGGGCAAGCCTTTCTCGAAATTTTATCGCTGCTTGGATGGAAAAAAAGCGCCGCTGTTATGTCAGCGGCGCCTTTTGTGTATGCGGTGGAAATTCTTTACTGGCTTATCGCCCGAAACAGGTGGCTTATCGGCCGTCTTGTTAAAAACCGCTAGACTGGGGGCCCCTGCTACATTACCCGATGGGCCAACTTTCGGCTTAGTTCGACAAACGAACGCCGACGACCGAGTTGATGTCCAATCCCTCGCCTGAGTCCGCGAAATCCGTGGTGGAAACCGCGCCCTGCGTAATCTGAAGCGTTGTTGTGTCGGTGCTGCCGTCTTCAACGAAACTGGAGATATCCACCTTCACAAAATCGGCTATTTGAATGTTGTAGGTACCCGTCGTTGGGTCCAGCCCGGAAATTATGGGGACATACGCCTCGTTTCTTCCATCGCTCAGCCGGTTCGTCATCCCGCTACGCCAACCGTTTCGATTGCCGGGCAGTGCCCGCGCCTCCTGTCCGAGGGAAACTGAATCCGAATAACCGTCCTCAACAGCAGAGCGAAAAGCGGCGTTGCTGTTGTTGTTGTCAAACGTGATGCCCACGAGGAAAACCTCACCATCAGAGATGGTATTGCCGCACGAGCTTCCCGTCGCCCCATCTTTGAAAAAATTCCCACAATAACGTTGAAGAGAATAATTCTGCCCCACGCTCAACACACCGGCGCAGCCTGTATCGTTGTTGCAGTAGATTGCCAGGGGAACTAGCGAATTAGCACCGACACCAGAAACACTGGCAAGTGTTGCCGTGGCACTAGCGCTCACGGATGTCGAATCGATACCCACAAGCGGCGCGAAATAAAACGACACGTCGTGCTCAACCGAAACCGATATTGAGGTCGAGGTGGGAAACGAAACAGCGGGCACCGCATTGGCAAGATAGACAGCCGTATCGAGATTCGCGTTGGCAAATGTCGTGGCGGCGGTCGTAGCGTCGGCCTGCGAGCCACCATCTGCCAGAATCGCAGCGCCTGCACGTGCTCCGGCGTCCACAGCTGTCTGAATCGATGTTTTGGCCACATAGGCATGGCCCACATCTACCGCCAGTGCGGCAGCGCCGCCGATAACGGGAAGCGCAAGCGCCGCGACGATAAGTGCCTGCCCATTCGTCTCCTTGAATATTTTGCGAACACTTGCCAAAAAAGTCCTGCAAGATGTTTTATTAAAAATCACAAAATTACCCTCCATTATTTTTGTAATTATCCTATCACCACTTATTCGTGCCGCATCGTCGCCGTCTGGGCAAGTGCAAAAGTGCCCTCCCAGCCGGGTATCAGCGTTCCCGTCAAAGCCTCGAAATCACAAGAAACCGTCACCGCCGTACTGTCGCCCGCGCTGGCGGCAGAACCAACATTCACGCCAATCGTCGTACAACCTGCTTGCCCCGCTGCAGTGAGGAAAGTCTCCACCGTCGTCGTCACCAGGGCGTCGGTGCTATCTGGGAGTATTCCCTGCCGCGCGCCCTCGCGTGCAGCATTTGTCACCACCTGTAGCACGCTATAGGCACGCGCCATGTCTAGCACACCCATCACCAAGACAATCAGAATGGGCGCAAGAAGCGCGAATTCGACAACCGCCTGGCCACGTTCCCCGCGCCATCTGTGAATCATCGAAATTACTCTATCCATCTTCGTCTTTTGCCTGGTCATGACTTTTTCAAAGTCCTTCTATAGTGAATCACCTGGCTGTCTCCAAAGGGCATGCATTTTGGCTACCCCTCTTACACCTATTAATCTACACCTTTTCAAATAACTAAGTGTAATAAAGTAGGTGATTTGAACCACATATTAACTGTGAGCAAGACTACAATTAAATTAGGCTTTGTTTGTTTGAATTCAAGTAGACATGTGGCTATTTCTAGCCGACAAAAAGTACAAGAAAAACGCCAAACACTTGAAGTATCTTAACTAAACAAATCAACCACCGAATCGACCAGATCGACAACGGCAGTCCCCAGAAGGCCCAGTGCCGCCACGACCACAATAGAAACCAGCGATAGGATTAATACGTACTCTACGAGGGATTGTCCCTGCTCGGAGCCAAATCGACCGGCACCCGAAAAGCGTGACAATGCCGCCCAGGCGGCAGAAATCGAAAACAAATTCTCCTTTTCGGACAGTGGCTGCATTTCCACCTCCTCAAAGGGGGGAATTAAGAAAACTCTTCGTTAAGAATCTCGTGAATAAATCTTTGAATCGCCAACGGATAGAAACGTACATTGGGAGTGCTGATAACCGCAGTGTCCGTGATCTCTTTACTCATTAATTCTTCCATGACCTTTTCGATTAAAAGATCCGGGCTCCACTCGTGCTGCGTCACCTTAAGATGCTCGGATTCAACCTTATAGTTACCCGACACCCTTTTGGGAAAAGCGAACACCCGGCCAACAAGATTCGAATCCATCATCTCGGTGTCCTCAAACATATCGCCAAATGTCTTTTCCATATCGGCGGGGGTCCAGACGAGCTTTGGGCTAACAAATAGCCTTCCCGATATCTGGACCGAGCCGGCGCCATCTTTCATCTCGGGCCCCAAAACGCGATACCCCAAGTCGTGATACCCCGAAACAATTCCCACAAACGGTTTTTTGAGGACGCGCATTTTCTCCAGTATTTTTTTCTGCTCCTCAATATCCTGATAATCGTCACGCTGCTCAAAGTCATCAAACACGATATTTAGTCTCTCCAGGTCAAAAAAATCCGATACAAACCAACCACAACACCCCGCTTATACGATCAAAACTCTCCCGACACTTTACTCAGACCCCACTGAAAATATTTCACGTATCCCCCCCGCGGGAGCGGGAGACTAAAAATCACACGAAAAACAACGTTTTACAACCTCTGCGCTAATCTATTTATCGGTGAAAAATAGACAACGCAAACTTCCAGGGCCTAATCTGTTGCAAAATCACTAATACAGGACTATATTGTCCTTAATTAAGATTTCGCCTTTCCCTCAGCGAGCAGCCCAAGAGGAAATTACAATGTATCTATTTGATAATTGTCCATTTATCGAAAAATCCCCGGAGGGAAGCATTCTCTGCTTCGATACCGAATATGTAAACCTCACCAAGCGGCATTCGAACACCATCCAAGAGTTTTGCAACAAGGATTTTCGCCCCTGCCCTTATTATCAAATTAACGGCATTCGCGGACAATTCCCCCCAGTTAGGATGTTCGGGAGAAAAGCGATTCGATGACTTTTCCGGCCGAAACCCCGACAATGAATACCTTGGTGTCTCGAAAACCAGATTTCCTCAAAATCGACTTTGATCGCTCCCCGTTTATCGTAATCTGGGAGGTGACGCAGGCCTGCTCCCTCGCCTGCCTGCACTGCCGGGCCGAGGCTTGCCCAGGCCGCAACATCGGCGAGTTGACTACCGAGGAGGCCTTCGCCCTTCTCGATGAAACTCGCCGATTCGGGCCCGTCCTGTTCGTCATCACGGGCGGCGATCCGCTTGAGCGGCCCGACATCTTCGAAATCATCCGGCACGGCGCTGAAATTGGTCTTCGCATGACAATGACCCCGGCTGGCACCGAAAAAATGACGCGCGCCATCATCAAACGCATGAAAGACTCAGGCCTCGTCCGGCTCGCCGTCAGCCTCGATGGCCACGATAAGGAGAGCCACGATAAATTTCGGGGCGTCGAGGGAAGCTTCGAGTGGACGATGAATTCTATTCGATTCGCTCACGAAATCGGCCTTGAGGTTCAGGTAAACACCACCGTCACCCACTTCAACAAGGACAGGGTGCGCGATATCGCCGCAATTCTCGCAGAGGAGAGCATCACCCTTTGGAGCGTGTTCTTCCTCGTACCCGTGGGGAGAGGCGGACGCCATCTCATGATCTCGCCCAAGGGGCACGAAGAAGTTTTTCACGAACTATACGATTTGAGCCGCGAGATGCCCTTTGACATCAAGACCACCGCCGCCCAGCACTACCGACGGGTAATGATGCAGCGCACAGCGATGGATCGCATCGAGGGAGTTCACCAGAACGGCAGCGCCCCTCTTGCCTCAGCCCCGGGCTTCAATGCGACAGGCGGACAAGGTGGTAGCGCCCACACCACTGCCGGGCGCGCCTCCAAAGGCGTGAACGACGGAAGGGGTTTTGTGTTTGTCAGCCACCTCGGCGAGGTCATGCCAAGCGGATTTTTGCCTGTCTCGGCTGGCAACGTGAAAAACGCCTCACTCGTGGACATCTACCGCAACCATGAAATGTTCCGTGCCTTAAGGCGCCCCGAGGGCTACGAGAATAAATGCGGCTACTGCGACTACAACGATGTGTGCGGCGGCTCGCGGTCAAGGGCCTGGGCCATTACGGGAAACTTTCTCGCCAGCGAATCCTACTGCACCTACCGGCCACAACGACCGGGCTCGGATAAAACAGCTTCGAACACCTACCGGAGCGACCATGCGACAGCCAGCTCCCTTAGCCGCGCCGAGGTCAACGCGGCCCTCATGAAGCCGGAATAATCCACAGGGCGCTGATTTATTCTTGGAAAAAATTAATTCGATAAAGAGGCGATACGGTCAAGCAGGAGCGTTGCGGCCTCTCCCGCGCCCGCAGCGCAGTCAGGGATACCCACTCCGCGATAGGCGCTGCCCGCTACGGCGAGGCCGGGCAGCTTTTTCATTTCGTCCTCAATAGCGCTTACACGCTCGATATGGCCGAGGCGGTACTGGGCCATTGCCCCCGGATAGCGCGTAAGAACAGCCGCCTCGGGCGCCCCTCGAATACCAAGAAGCGGCCCAAGTTCTGCCATCACGCGCTCAATCATTTCATCGTCCGATAAATCAAAGGCCATTTTCCCCTGCGCCCCGCCCACGAAGGCGCGCAGGAGCACCTTGCCATCGGGCGCCCGTCCCTCGAACTTCGAACTAGAAAAAGAGCAGGCCAGGAGAATTCGGCTCTCAATTTCAGGAACAACAAAACCCATCCCATCGAGGGGATGCGCCACCTGCCCGCGATCAAACGCGAGGTTCAGGGTCACAACCGAGCCGGCGGGAATCTCACTCAAACGATCCGCCAACCCCCGAGACAGGTCCTTCACCAACTTTTGTGTAGAGCCAGCCGGCAGCGCAAGACACACAGCATCAGCCTCAATCTCTCCCTCGTCCTCGAAGCCGACTCGCCAGCGCTCGCCCTCTGGGCGCAGAGAGGTGGCCCGCGCATTTGATCGAAGAGATTCAGCGGGAATGCGCTCAAGCAGGGCATCTACCATCGATTCCATCCCTGTATCCAGGGTCAGGAAAAGCCCGTAGCGCGGGCCGCTGGTCGAGCTTTTTTGACTGCTCGCCGCCATGCCGCGCATCCGCTTTCTCAAGGCCCGAATGACGCTGCCGTGCGTGCGCTCCATTTCTAGAAACTGGGGCATCGTCGCCTCAAGGCTCAATTCTTCTGGATCAGCTGAATAGATTCCGGCAATCATGGGCTGCGCCATTCGCTCAAGGGCTTGCTGGCCGAAGCGGCGGCGCACAAAACTCGCCAGTGTTTCATCGCCTGTTTCTTTTCTGGCGGGAATGAAAAAATCCATCGCCATCCGGAGCTTGCCGAGCGGGCTGAAAATCGGGGTGGTGATGAAGGGGAGCATCGAGGAGGGCGCGAGGAGATAGAACCCCTCGGGCACAGGTACAAGCCGCCCATTTCTCAGAATAAAACTACGCCGATGAGCAGATTTAGTACCCGCAAGATTGCCTTCGAGTCCCAACTCGCGGCACAGAGCAAGGCCCTCGGGTTTGGTTGAGAGAAAACAGTCGGGCCCCCGCTCCATGACAAAACCCGCCTCGCGAGCCGTCTGGATGGAGCCGCCAAAACGCCCCCCGGCCTCGGCCAGGGTAATCTCAAGAGAAATCCCCCGCTCCCGCGCCCCCTCCCGTAACCGATGGGCGGCGACAAGACCGGTAATTCCGCCGCCGAGGACAACCGCGCGTCGCAGAGGTTTTGATGCAGACACCTGATTCAAGCGCCCTCTCCCGCCATCTGGGCTATGACAATCTCAGAGAGCATCGAAATAAACTTGGGGTGTGAGCCGACGGTACCCGCGCGGAAGAATCCCATTCCGTGCGCCTCGGCCGCCTCTTTGGCCTCAACGTCGAGGTCGAAAAGAACTTCCACGTGATCACAGATAAATCCCACGGGGGCCACGATGACATCCTTCGCGCCTCGGTCCGCCGCCTCACTCACCATGTCGAGAACATCGGGCTCAAGCCATGTACCGGGCGGAACATTCGGACTGCTCTGATACCCAAAACTAAAACCGTCCCTTCCGAGCACCTCGGTAGCTCTTTCGGCTGTCCCAACAAATTGCGCCTCATAGGGCGAAACCTTTGCCATGGGCACCGGAATCGAGTGCGCCGAAAATATCAGATGCGCCTCGCGGTACCGCTCCTTGCCCATAAGCGCTTCGAGTTCCTTGATGCGCCCCGCCGTGGCACCAACAAACCCCGGATGATCGAACCAGGGGGTCTCGATGAAATCCACCTCGGGCGCCTCGCCGTCCAGGGCCTCCCTCGCCGCTGCCACCTCGCTGCGATAGGCCTCAAAGCTCACCTTGGCGCGATGCGGCGCAAGCGCAATGGCTAGCGTTCGCCGCAGCCCCCGGCGGTGCATCTCGGCAAGGGCTTCCTTCACGAACGGGGTCCAGAATCGATAGCCCACATAAACGGGTACCTGATGGCCCAAACGTTCAAGCTCCATTTCAAGAGCGCCAGCTTGTTTTTGCGAGAAAAAACTAAATGGGGAGACGCCGCCGAAATGTTTGTAGTGCTCGGACACTTCTTGAATGCGCTCATCGCCGCCAGCACGATCACCCACCACATTTTTAACAAAGCAAAACGCCTCGCCCGGGCAATCTTCATATTTTCGGCAGCAACCTTTCGTTGGCCCGCCGAAACCGATGAGGAGAACCGAATCGTAGCCAGCTGGCATCAGGCGTCCACCTTCCACTCATGAACAAAATCAATAAGAAATTTCACGTTGTCCACGGAGGTCATGGGCAACACACCATGCCCGAGGTTGAAAATGTGGCCAGGGCGCCCGCCCGCCTGGCGGAGAATTTCCCCTGCGCGCTTGCTAAGCGTCTCTCGGTCTCCCAGGAGCGTGCAGGGGTCGAGATTTCCCTGGACAGACACATTACCGAGACGGTCCCACGTTTCACCAAGGTTGACGCGCCAGTCGAGCCCGATGACGTCTCCACCCGCTTTTTTCTGCTCATCGAGAAGCGTCGCCGTTCCCGTGCCGAAATGAATCACGGGCACATCGCCCGAGATGCTGTCCAGCAATAGGCGCACATGCGGAAAAACAAATTCACGGTAATCCTCGGGGCTCAGGCAACCCACCCAACTATCGAAAATCTGGATGACTTGGGCGCCCGCCTCGATTTGTTTTTTCACATACTTTACGAGCGAGCGGGAAACCAGGTTCATCAGTGCGTGCCATGCGCCCGAATCGGTGTACATCAATGTTTTCGTTTCGGCGTAATTGCGCGAACCGCCCCCCTCGATCATGTATGAGGCAAGCGTAAAGGGGGCGCCGCAAAAACCGATGAGCGGCGTTTCGGGTTTAAGAGAGGCACGCGTTTTTCGAATCGCTTCATAGACAAACGATAGGGCCTCGGGCGGCGCCTCACACAGACGATCAACATCGGCCCCGGAGCGAATAGGATTGCCCAAGATAGGCCCCTCGCCCTTGCCGTACGTAAGATCCATGCCCATCGGAACAAGTATGAGAAGTATGTCCGAAAATATAATCGCCGCATCGGCGCCAATTCGCTCCACCGCCGTGACCGTCACCTCGGCGGCAAGATCGGAGTTGGCACACAGGTCCATGAAAGGTGTGCGCTCGCGCACCTCACGGTACTCCTGCATATAGCGCCCGGCCTGGCGCATGAGCCATATGGGGGTGTAATCAGTCTTCTCGCCACGACAAGCTTTGAGGAAAGGGGATTGATCTTCGCTCATAGAATGTAAAACTCCATGCCTATTGAATAAAAAAAGCCATCAATACCAATATCCAGCTACCCACGAAAGAAAAGCTACCACCCTTTACCACGATCTAAAAGCGAAAAACCCCCAGCCCCGAAGGGCTGGGGGTTACGGTGAGCTGTTTAAATTCGCCTGGGCGAAGGAAACCAGGCAGCTCCCCAGTTTCCCTGCCTAAACGGCAGTCACCTCATCGCTACAGTCAATTTTCATAAATTCGACCACCTCCTTTCTGATGTACTTTAAATTATCGGCCATCCCGTATTGATCGTCAACATAATTCGTCTATTTTCAGCGAATTCAGCATTTTTTTGCCTGGTGCAACACGGGGGTGTGCAGGGGCGGCGAGGCATGATATATAACGCTCGCTCGTTTATATAGAGGACATTTACCGGGTATAATTTTAAAAATAATCCGGGCTCAAGGGCCTGGCTAGCGATACGGCGCCATAGCCAAGTGGTAAGGCAGAGGACTGCAAATCCTTTATCCCCAGTTCGAATCTGGGTGGCGCCTCCAACGATTTACAAAGGGATTCCTTCGGGGATCCCTTTTTTTATTGGTTGCGTGAACAACTTAGATGAATCGGTGGAACAGGGCTCATAGTCT
>JABJAL010000022.1 GCA_018669005.1 Nitrospinaceae bacterium | reverse complement strand
GACATGCTGATTGCCAGGGCGAACATCGAGATCGCCGTCAAAGAGGATCCGGCCCGGATGCGCCCCTCGGATGTGCAAATACTTCTCGGCGATGTGTCGAAATTCCAAAATGCCACGGGCTGGAAACCCGAAATACCCTTTGAGCAAACCCTGCAAGATATTCTGGATTACTGGCGAGAGCGTTTATGAAAGCCCTGACTATGGGTAGCGCCGGTTTTTCTATTGTATTATTTTTATAATATCCATTTCCCCCCTAATTTATCCGTGATTTTCCTCAAAAAACACATTTGTTGCCACAATATCTGGTGGATAAACTGTGTGCAAGAACACACTAAGTTGTGGATATACAAATATTTCCCTTGACAACCACTAAATGTAGTAGTAAATATATTAGTCATTAATAAGGAATGTATGTCATCGAAACCTGAACGGATACGATTCAGTTTTCGATGACATAGTTAGCAGTTAGCACTACATGATGTGTTCGGTGGTTGCGCTCACGCCAAAAGCGAATAAAATACGGAAATGAGCCACTTTAATGTTCTTCGATCGCCCGAAGGACTTATTTGATGAAATTTGATCGTCTTTTCACCAGTGCCGAGGCAGGAGCTAGCGAAGGCGTTAGCTACGTTCCTCGCACTTCCCGCATCATCAACCCTGACGGCACCATTGTTTTCGAAGCCAAAGACATCATGGTTCCCGAAAACTGGACCCAAGTCGCCGTCGATATCATTGCGCAAAAATACTTCCGAAAAGCGGGCGTTCCCGCCAAGCTAAAAAAAGTGCCGGAAGATGGTGTTCCCGTATGGCTCCAGCGCTCCGAGGCAGACACTGAGGCCCTCGCCTCCCTTGCCGAGGAAGATCGGTACGGCATGGAGTGCAATGCCCAGGACGTGTTTCATCGCATGGCCGGTTGCTGGGCTTACTGGGGCTGGAAACACAACTATTTCTCCGACGAGCAAAGCGCAAAAGTATTCTACGAAGAGCTAATCCATATGCTGGCCAGCCAGATGGCGGCGCCCAATTCGCCCCAATGGTTTAACACCGGTCTCAACTGGGCATATGGAATAGAGGGGCCCGCGCAGGGCCACCACTACTGCGACCCCGCCACGGGAGAAGTCTTGCGCTCCCAAAATGCCTACGAGCGGCCGCAACCACATGCCTGCTTCATCCAGTCCGTCAGCGACGACCTCGTAAACGAGGGCGGCATCATGGACCTGTGGATCAACGAGGCGCGCATCTTCAAGTTCGGCTCCGGCACAGGCTCAAACTTCTCGAACCTGCGGGGCGCAAACGAGCCGCTTTCGGGCGGCGGTAAAAGCTCGGGCCTGATGAGTTTTCTCAAAATCGGAGACCGGGCGGCGGGCGCCATCAAATCAGGCGGCACCACCCGCAGGGCAGCAAAGATGGTCATTCTCGATGCCGACCATCCCGACATCGAGGAATTCATCAACTGGAAGGTCCGAGAGGAGCAAAAGGTAGCCGCTCTCGTGGCGGGCAGCCGGATGTGCAACCGGCATATGAACGCCGTTATCTCGGCCTGCAACCCGGAGAATCATGCCGAATTAAACGGCGGCCTCTACCAACCCAAAAATAATGCAGAACTTCGCTCGGCGGTCCACATGGCCCGCATGTCAGGCGTCCCCGACAACTATATCCACCGGGCGCTCCAGCTCGCCAAGCAGGGCTACAAAGAAATTATTTTCGAGGAGCTCGACACCGACTGGGAAGGCGAGGGCTACGCCACCGTAGCGGGACAGAACTCAAACAATACCGTTCGCCTCAACGACAAATACATGAGAGCCCTTGAAGAGAACGGAACCTGGAACCTCACCCGCCGCACGGACGGCGTATCCGTGAAAGAGATGGCGGCAAAAGACCTCTGGGACCAAATCGGACACGCCGCCTGGTGCAGTGCAGACCCGGGCCTTCAGTTCGACACCACCATCAACGACTGGCACACCTGCCCGACCGATGGCCGAATCAACGCATCAAACCCATGCTCGGAATACATGTTCCTCGACAACACGGCTTGCAACCTCGCGTCGATGAATCTCATGCGCTTTCTCGATACCGAGACTGGTGCCTTCCAGGTTGATGAATACCGCCATGCCATTCGGCTCTGGACCGTGGTTCTTGAAATCTCCGTACTCATGGCCCAGTTCCCAAGCAAGGACATCGCCAAAAGATCCTACCTCTACCGCACCCTCGGGCTGGGCTATGCAAACCTGGGCACACTCCTCATGGTCCTGGGCATCCCCTATGACTCACCTCAGGCTGAGGCCTGGTGCGGGTCGCTCACCTCGATCATGACGGGCTGCTCCTACACGACAAGCGCAGAAATTGCCTCCGAGGTCGGGCCCTTCCCTCGCTACGAGGCGAACAGCGAGGATATGCTCCGAGTCGTGAGGAACCATCGCCGCGCCTCCTACGCTGCGCCCCCTGCGGAATACGAAAACATCTCTAAAGCGCCCGCAGGTATCGACCCGAGCCATTGCCCCCCCTACCTTCTTTCGGCGGCACGGCAGGCATGGGACAACGCCCTGGAGATGGGCAAACTACACGGCTTTCGTAATGCCCAGGCCACCGTCATCGCCCCGACCGGCACCATCGGCCTCGTGATGGACTGCGACACCACCGGCATCGAGCCAGATTTTGCCCTCGTCAAATTCAAAAAACTTGCCGGCGGCGGCTTTTTCAAAATCATCAATCAATCCGTTCCAGTGGCGCTCAGACGCCTTGGCTACGATGAAGAGGAAGTCAAGGAGATCATCGCCTACTGCCGGGGCCGCGGGAGCCTTACAAACGCTCCTCACATCAACCCGGAGTCGCTCGCGGAAAAAGGTTTTACCGAAAAAGCCCTCGAAACTGTCGAGGCCGCGATCGAAAGCGCATTCGAGCTTCAATTCGCCTTCAGCAAATACACGCTCGGCGAGGATTTTTGCCGCGAGAAGCTAGGGCTCAGCGATGAGCAGCTTTCCGACTGGAGCCTGAATATCCTTGAGGCCATCGGATTTACGCATGAAGAGATACGCGAGGCGAATGATTACGTTTGCGGCTTGATGATGCTTGAGGGTGCCCCGCATTTAAAAGAAGAGCATTTTGATATCTTTGATTGCGCGAACAAATGTGGGCGCGAGGGCAAGCGCTACATCAGCCCCATGGCCCATGTGAGAATGATGGCCAGCGCACAGCCCTTTATTTCGGGCTCGATAAGCAAGACCATCAACCTTCCGAACGAGGCGACCATCGAAGACATACAGGAACTCTACCTCGAATCCTGGAGGCGGATGACCAAAGCCATTGCCCTCTACCGCGATGGCTCAAAACTCAGCCAGCCGCTGTCATCACAGATTGAGGGAGGTCTGTTCGACGACCTCGATGACAAAGGCACCACCGAGAGCGCTCCCGTCCGCGTGGCCCAGCAGATTGTCCGGCGCTACATGTATCAGACCAAGCGCCGAAAGCTACCCACCCGGCGGGCTGGGTATACGCAAAAAGCCGTTGTCGGCGGCCACAAAGTCTACCTTCGAACGGGCGAGTACGAAGACGGAAACATTGGCGAGATATTCATCGACATGCACAAGGAAGGTGCTGCTTTCCGAAGCCTGATGAACTGCTTCGCGATTTCAATATCGCTTGGGCTGCAGCATGGCGTGCCCCTTGATGAATTTGTGGATGCCTTCGTGTTCACCCGGTTCGAGCCGGGCGGAATCGTCGAGGGCAACCAGCACATCAAGATGAGCACATCAATCATCGACTATATCTTCCGTGAGCTAGCTCTGAGCTACCTTGGACGGGACGATCTGGTTCAAGTCAAGCCCGAGGATTTGCGGGGCGACACGATAGGTCGACCGTCGGACGAAATTCCTGAGTTCGATGCCGAATCAGAGGAAGTGATCGACACGATTTCCGAGGGCACGGGCGCTGATGTACCCAGGAGCGAGCACCTGCACCTGGGAAATCTCGGAGGAAACGGCTCTACATCAGCCGAGGTGGAGGAAACTGCGGCCCCTGCAGTCGCAGATGACAACATTCGGACTGATACAAGCGTAAGGGCTGGAACAATGAATACTGCGGCCCAGGCGCAGGACGAGGCCAAGGCCAAGGGCTACGAGGGCGAGGCTTGCACCGATTGTGGGCACTTCACCCTCGTACGAAACGGCACTTGCCTTAAATGTATGACTTGCGGCTCCACGAGCGGATGCTCTTAAAAGCCGTATGACCTGATAATTTTTTCCCGTCACAGGGGAGAACGGGCGGACTCTGTGACGGGATGAGGACCGGTAAGCAGGCCTCGGAGGTTTTCTTACCGGTCCTCCCTGAATATGAATTTCCTGACGTGGGGCACACGGGCGGACTCTGCGTCAGGATGAGGGCCGGAAGGCGGCCTCGGAGGTTTGTCTTCCGGCCCTCGCTTAAATTGGTTGTAACCCTGTCGCAGGGGGAACGGGCGGACTCTGCGACGGGACGAGGGCTGGTGAGTGGCCTAGGTGGCTTACTCATCAGCCCTCACTTTTTTTGCGGCCTAGCCAAGGAATGCTATCGCTTGACACTGGCCAGAGGTTGCCCTAATTTCGTGGGTCATTTCGTGGGGGTGTAGCTCAGCTGGGAGAGCGCGTGGTTCGCAATCACGAGGTCAGGGGTTCGAGCCCCCTCACCTCCACCATTGAAAATCAACGGGTTACGTCCCATAGGCCGTAACCCGTTTTTTCCTTAATTCCGTTCAATCAAAGGAAATTGGAAAAATGAGCCGAATTGCGGTGCTAGGTGTCGGGGCGATAGGGAGCATTTACGGTGCGAGACTCTGTGCACAACAAAGGCACGAGGTCGATCTGTGCGTCAGGCAGACGTTCGAGAAGTTTCGAATCGAGACACCCTCGGGGGTTATCGAGGCGCCTGCCCATTGCCTGACGACGCCAGAGGAGGCGAAACCCGTCGAATGGGTTTTGCTCGCCGTGAAGTGCCATCAAATAAAAGATGTCGAGCCTTGGCTCCGGGCACTCGTGGGCCCGGGCACCATCATCGCCGTGCTAGAAAATGGGGTGGAGCATGTCGTTAATGTAGCGCCCTATGCCCATGGCGCAGAGATCCTGCCTGCTGTGGTCCAATGCCCCGCCGATAGGTTGGCACCAGGCCATGTTGTTCAAAATGCCATGTCCGGCCTCGCCGTTCCTGACAACGAGGCGGGCCGTGGCCTGGCCGAGATTTTCGAGGGAAGCGACATCGAGATGACACTCACCTCCGACATTACAACTGCGCTGTGGCGCAAGCTATGCGGCAACATTGCCAGAGGCCCTGCCACCGCTCTGACCAACCGGGGCCGGGGGGTCGTGATAGACCCAGGGGTGGCAGAGGTTTGCGAGACTTTGGTGCGCGAGTGTGTCGCGGTAGGCCGGGCGGAAGGGGCCGACCTGCCGGAAAGTTTCGTTGAAAAAGTCGTTTCCACCCAATCCGGTATCGAGATGGACGCAACCACCTCAATGCTCGTCGATGTTCGCGCGGGATTACCCCTTGAGGCAGACGGAATGACAGGGGCTATCATAAGAGCCGGCGAGCGCCACGGCATTGAAACCCCTCTGACAAGAAGCATCCATGCCCTGCTTTCAGCTATCAACCAATAGGAAATTTGGGCGAGGGATTAGAATACAAGACAAATCCCAACAAAACGAACGAAAACAAATAGATACCACTCCCATCAAGCGGATAATTTCTTGCCGCCCTCCAATCGAGATTTTTTTCGTTTGAATTTAGAAAATGTGAAATTGGTCACTTTTTGAAAATTCACGGAAACCGATAATAAATATAGGAGGGATCGCCGCTATTGGAAGGGAGCTGAACAATGGAATTCAAGCTTATGGTAGTAGCCGGACTTACGATTTTCTGTATCATGGCTTGGGTGAAGACCCAGTCTTCTAAAAAATCTGGCTAATGTGAATCACAAAGCAGAGCGCCCAATAAAAAAAGGCCCCCGCCGAAAAGCGAGGGCCTTTTTTTTAGATATTAGTAAATCAGGCGCACCTTGTCCCTTTGGAGGGCGCCGAGCCACCCTCGCCGTCACACATTGCAAATTCCTGCTCCGTCAACAGATCCTTGGAGGAGGATGCCTCCGAGGCGGATGCCTGCAGCGATTCGGGCAGCAAATCTCCTTGCTCCAAATGAGATTCATCCACAGAAATAACATTGCGTCGGCGCTCTTCGCTCATGATTCTTTTCCTTTTTCGGGCGTAATGCCACAATTAGAATATCCCCCGAGCCCACCCGAGCAGGTGCACCCGGAAAGAAACAACTTCCGGGAAGATGCACTCTCCACGAATATAATGCAACTTTTTTTTAAATGTTTTTGTTAAATAGTTGTTACGGAAGGGATAATGCGTATTGAATATTGAATGCTAAATTCGGGCGCTCCTACCGCCCGCCCGGCAGATCGAGATATTCGCCCCTGCTATTAACGATCGAGAACGAGTGTCGCCCGGACAGGTATCATGCAGACGAACTCCATCGTCTCATCGGAGTCGTTATGGAAGGTGTGCTCCTCGTTCGGACCGATGAAAATCGCTGCGCCAGGCGAAAATTCTCGGGTACCATCCTCCTCGGTGACAACCCGACCGCTTCCCTTGAGGACAAAAACCTGATGTTCCCACGGGTGCGAATGATGCGGCGTCTGCCCCCCCGACTCAATTTCGATGACGCGCATAGCCATGTCCGTCATGCCGTCGCGGTCGCTGAGGAGCCACCGAATACCCGCTCCCTTGGCAGCTTCCTCTGTTTTGAGCTCAACATCTTTGTAGTTTTTCACCTTCATCGGATTGCTCTCCTCGTTTACCCGTTTTTCGGGGCGCCCCCATTATCCCAGCAAAATCGAAAAAACCCTACAAATCCTCATCCTGAAATGCGATTCTACCTCCAGGGGGCTCGACAACCAGATGCAACGCCTCGGCCAGGCGGCCCGAGAGATGCCACATGCCACAGATAAATGTCAGTTCAACAATCTGGCGCCGCGAGAAATATTTCTCCATTTCCTCGAACGCCGTTTTGTTTTGTTTCGCTGTCATGATGGAGACTTCATCCGACCAGCGGATAGCAGCTTTTTCCTTATCGCTGAATAAATCGCTTTCCTTCCACCCATCGCCATCGAGTAGTTCAATCTGCTCTATCGTGAGGCCCAGAGCTCGACCGAGCTCTGAATTGTGGCCGTATCAGTTATTACACTGCGTCAAAAGCGACGCCTTGACGATGACCAACTGCATGTGGCGAATATACTCCGGATCGCTCTTGAGACGGTCGATACGTAGCTTTTGATCCAACATCATCCATGCCTCGGCTGTCGGTGGGGAATTCGATAGAAGTTGAATAAAGCGCGGAACAGTCCCCCACATTTTGGTTGCCCAGTCGTGTACCTCCTGAACCTCTTGGCGGTCCTCCTCAGGAACATTTTCCGGTGTGGCAAATGGCACTCTGGGCTCGGGATGCGCCATCATCTCATCAGTGACACCCATTCCCTCTGTCAGCCCCGACGTCTTATCGACCGGCATAGTTATCCTCTCCTCATCCGAAAATCTCGCATTTTAAAAGAAATGTATCATGCGCTAACTGTAGCGAGACCATTTTTCGCCATCGCCTCCCGGACATGGTGCGGCCCGACGGGGATAGAGAACAAAGGCGTTCCCACCGCATCGTTGATTGCATTAACAATAGCCGCTGCCGTCGCACAAATAGGCGGCTCGCCCACCCCTCGCATACCGTAAGGTGTTCCATCGGCAGGGTTATCAACCAAAATTGCCTTCAATTCGGGCATATCTAGGCTCGTAGGCAACAGATACTCATGAAAAGTGTCACCCAGAATTTTCCCGTTATCGGCATTGGGCAACTCTTCCATTAGAGCAAGACCGAGGCCTTGAATCATAGCACCTTCGATCTGGCCAGCCACCGAGGTTGGGTTGATGGCGAATCCTACATCTTGTGCACAATAAAGCTTTAGAACGCGTACCTCCCCAAGCTCAGGATGAACCGCAACTTCGGCCACCTGAGCGGTGTGGATCGGACACGGAGGCGGCTTGGCCGTCTCTCCCGAGCCGATGACGTAGCCCTGAACTCCCGGCGCGGCGGCGGCCACCTCGGCGAGGGTAAGAGAGCGCTCAGGAGCAGATGCAACTGAAACCTTCCCGTCCACGAGCACCAGGTCAGCAGGATCGGCCTCAAGTTTTGAGCTCGCCACCGAAAAAATCTTCTCCCTGATATCCTCGGCAGCGCTCAAGATGGCCTGCCCCACCGAGCGTGTAGCTTTACTTCCCGAGGCGGCAGTGGACTGCGGCGCCGAATCGGTGTCACCCGTGCTGTAGCGCACCTCGTCAAGGCTAATGCCGAACTCCTCGGCAGTCAGCTGGCAGAGCGCCGTGCTCATGCCGGTGAGGTTCACCGTTCCTGCCACAATTTGAATCGAACCGTCGTCATTTAACCGCAGAGAACAACTCGCCGACTCACCTGGACCAGCCCAATAGCCGCAAGCAATTCCACGCCCAACCTGCCACCCCTCGGCCTCCAGGCTCTCGGCACCAGATATTTCGGTATTCCACCCACTCTCCTCGACAACCCGGTCAATGACAGCCCGCATCGAGGGCTTCCTCTCCGTCCCGGCAAATGTGGTGTCGCCAGGGCGCAGTTCGTTCAGGTGCCTGAGCTTAAGCGGATCAATCCCCATCTCGCGGGCGATAATATCCATCTGCACTTCGGTGGCGAAGTGATACTGAGGGCCGCTCGGCGCCCGCACAGGGCCCGACAAGGGGGCATTCGTGTAGACAGTACAGGCCCGCACCCGAACGTTGGGTATGCGATAGCTGCAGGATGCCATTACCATTTTACTTTGGCACTGAAAAGGCGCACCCCGTCCATAGGCGCCGTGGTCCATCGTCACATCCACCTCTCGGGCGACGATGGTGCCGTCGTTTTTCACACCCGTTCGAATGTTGAAAAAATGGGGGTGACGTGGCGGAATCGAGTGGTGATCTTCCTCGCGCGTCATTTCCATGCGAACCGACTCACCTGTCCTCAGAGCAAGCAACGCGGCAATATGCTCAATTGTGGACTGGAGCTTGGCCCCAAAGCCACCACCGATCTCGGTGGGAATCACCCTAATTTTGTTTCCGGGCATGCCAAGGGCATCAGCTATGCCAGAGCGTATCGACCAAGCGTCCTGGGTAGTTGCCCATACCGTCACCTTCCCATCGGCTCCAGCTTCTGCCATGCACGCGTGGGGCTCGATATAGGCCGCATGTGTGCGCGGGGTGGAGAATGTGTGTTCAAAAATCCGGTCAGCCTCGGCAAATCCACCATCCGGATCGCCCATTTCCTTTTCAAAACGGGCAATTACGTTTTTATCGGCCCCGGGGCCGAGAGTGAGCTCTTTCCAATCTTCATGCACGGCAAGCGTTTTACCGTCGCGGCTATCGAGAATGTTCACAACGGGCTCAAGAACCTCGTATTTCACCTTAATCGCATCGCGGGCAGCTTCTGCGGCCTCAAGGGTTTCGGCAGCAACCACAGCGACCGCCTCGCCTACATGCCGGACGAATCCGTCTGAGGCGAACCAGCATTGATCCTTCACATTTCCCCCAAAGCGGTTCTTGGGGCCGTTCTCTCGGGTAATGACCACACGTACGCCAGGTACTTTCTCCGCCGCTTTGCTATCGACCGAGACAACTTTGGCGTAGGGATGCGGGCTCCTCAAAACGAGTCCGCAAAGACCTCGCAGAGGAGACGGCACATCGGCCGCAAACTGCGCCGAACCCGCCGCCTTGTCGGGTGCATCGATACGGGGCAAATCCTTACCGGCAACTTTATATTCTGACATTCGCTCCTCCGTTGGCATCTTTAAATAAAAAAATTCCGAATTATTCCGGCACCTCATCTGGGCGCTCGCCATGAGTGGCCCGAATCTTGGTCTTGATATTCCCTCGCACGTTGAAATCCCCTTCGATCCAGGCCCATTTCGGGGCACAGCAAGCTACGAGATCGTCCAGTATCTGGTTAACAACCCGCTCATGGAAAACCTCCTGATCACGATAGCGATTGATGTAAAGTTTAAGGGATTTGAGCTCTACAATACACTCGCCGGGCACATATCGAATTTGAATGGTCGCGAAATCGGGAAAATTGCTAATCGGGCAAAGACACGTGAATTCGGGGATCGTAAAATCGACCACATAGTCCCGCCCTGTTGAAGGGTTGGGAACCGCCTCCAATTTTGCCTCGGCAATTATTTTAGCACCGTATTTTTTTTTACCCGATTCGTCAGCCATGAATTTACTTGCCTATCCGTCTCACGCACCCGGCGTAAGGTTTACCAAGAGAGCACCATCCTGACGCGCCACAAAGATGTCGTGCGCCTCCTGATACTGCTTAAGAGGGAAGCGGTGCGTAATATAGGGGTCTATTCGTATCTGGCCACCCCGAATGAGGCCAATGACCTCATCACCACAATTCGGATTCGCCCGGACCCCGAAAATGTCCATTTCCTCAAGCACCACGCGCTTCCAAGCAATATCGGGGATTTCCTCGGGAATTCCCGTCAGCGCGACCCGCGAGCCCTTGCCCGCACAATCGATGGCCCACTGAAAACTCTCCTTCTGGCCCGCTGTCTCAAGAACCACGTTCCCCATCATCCCGTTTGTCATCTCTTTGATTTGCTCGACCACTTTACCCTCGCGGTAGCTAACCGTCTCGGCACCCTGCTCACCAATAATCTCAAGCCGCTTGCCACCGCCAACCACTATGATGCGGCCCGCACCCAGTGCCCGGGCAGATTCGTAGGCAAAAACCCCAATGGGCCCAGAGCCCAAAACAATTACGGTATCGCCCGCGTTAATCCCGGCCCGCTTAGCCGTCCAAAGACCGCAGGCTGCGGGATCGACCGCCGAGCCATACTCGAACGACATGTCCTTTGGCATCTTATGTAGCGCCCGGAGATTGTTGGTTACATACTCTGAGTAGGAGCCCTGGGAAACGTGCCCGTACTGACGATGCCCTGTAATCGTTTTCCCATAGTTGTAGCAAAGATTATAACGGCCAATATGGCACATTCTGCAGGTGCCACATCCCGCATGGCTTGTGCCGGCCACATGGTCTCCCATCTCGAAACCGAACCCCTCGGTGTGAGCGCCCATCGCCACGATTCGGCCCGCCCATTCATGCCCAAGAATGGCGGGAAGCTGCGGAGGCCAGCGGGGAATGTGTGTTCCCTTAATTATTTCTATGTCCGTGCCACATATGGTGGTGCACTCAACCTTGACGAGCACCTCGCCCACCAGTGGCTCGGGAACTGAAACCTGCTTAATCTCCAAGGTCTCAGGAGCGGTCATCACAACCGCCTCCATATTATCTTTTACCGCCTCACCATAACGAACCTCACCATTTTCCGGCATGAAACAAACTTCCTCCTGTCTTCATAAAAAGACTAAAAAAGCTGAAACGATCAGTATTTTGCCCATTACAAAGTCCAAACGCCCACCGGTCAAGCCGGGTCCGGATAAATCAGGTCAATTTGGCAGACGACCCTGACAGAAAAGCGATGTAATGGGAATCCATGGCCTGACCAAAATGCGGTTATATGTGGACTGAGCCTGACTCCGGGTGGTGTACGTCCGCCTCCTCACGGCTGGGCCAGGTCCCGGACCAGAGCCGGTGCCAGAGTCGCGCAACATCATTCCCAACAAGCGAGAAAACAGGAACAAGAATCAGCGTAATGGCCGTGGCAAACAGAAGCCCAAAACAGAGACTTACCGCCATCGGAATCAGGAACTGCGCCTGAAAACTCCTTTCTAATAGCATGGGGCCGAGTCCCGCCACAGTCGTCAGCGACGTCAGAACAATAGGTCGGATACGCGAGGAGCCCGCGCGCATCAAGGCATCTTCAATTTTAATCCCTTGCCCTACAAATCGGTTCACGAAATCGAGGAAAACCAGTGAGTCGTTAACCACCACCCCCGAGAGAGCGACAATTCCCATAAGGCTCATGATGGAAATATCAAAACCCATGATAACGTGGCCCCAGACAGCACCGACAAACCCGAAAGGTATCGCGCTCATCACAACAATGGGTTGAAAATAGCTCCTGAACAGCGTCGCAAGTATCAGGAAAATCACCGCTCCCGCGAACATGAACCCCCGCATCAGACTCCCGACCGATTTTCGTCTCTCCTCGGCCTGTCCCTCGAACCTCATACGAATTCCAGGCAGACGCTTAAGCAAATCCGGAAGAAAAGCTTTATTCAGGCTCGCAAGAATTTCAGCCGAGTTCGCCCGGGCATCATCAACCTCGGCGGTGACGGTTATTACGCGTCTCCTGTCGATGCGCTTTATCTCGGCAAGCCCCCGAGAGAAGCGAACATCGGCCACCTCATAAAATGGAATTTCCGCGCCCGAGGGCGTTCTGATTCGAGCACTCTCTACATTACCAAGCGTACGTCGCTCCTCGGGCGGATAGCGCACCTTCACCTTCACATCATCGCGCCCCCGCTGGATGCGCAGCGCCTCAAGCCCAAAAAAACGGGACCTTAACTGAAAGGCCAGGTCTCTAAGCGACACGCCCAGCACGCGCCCCCGGGAGGTAAGTTCCGCCCGCAGTTCAAGCTTGCCGGGCCTGAAGTCGTCCTCTATTTCGCGAACACCCGGATATTTCCTCAACTCATTTTTCAACTCCTCCGAGGCTCGGCGAAGATCTGGCGTGCTCGCCCCGGCGAAGCGGACTTCAATCGCCTTCCCGCCGGGGTGCACCTGCGTTCCGCCAAATGAGAGACTCAAAGCATCTGGAATCGCGCCCACTCGCTCGCGCCACTTCGATACGATGTCATCACTCGGTATCCCCCTGCGCTCGGAGGGAAGCAGTTCCACGAACACCTGGGCGACGTTTGTCCCCTCAGCCTCACTTACATTCGGTCGGGCAATCTGCTCTCCCATAATAGTGAATTCGTTCTTGACGATCGGCTCACCCGTTTTCGAGCGAAAATCAGCCTCGACCGCACGGATGGCTTTCTCAATTCTCTCGGCAGCACGAGTGGTTTGACCGATGGGGGTTCCCGCCGGAAAAACCAGTTTCGCCTGGATAAAATCCGAATCCATACTCGGAAAAAAGAGAAAGCGGATGTGGCCGCCTGCAGTTAGGCCAAGGGTCACGAAAAAGAGCAAGAGCGCCGACGCTATCACCAGGTAGCGGGCCTCAAGGCAAAATTTAAGGGCGGGCAAGTAGACCTTCTCGACCCACCACTCTACAAAACCGTCGATCCGGGCACGCATTCGCCCGGCGAGCGTTCCCTCCTTGGGCGGTCTCAGCCAGTGAGCCAGGTGGGTCGGTAATATGAACAGGGATTCGATCAGCGAGGCGATGAGCGCGGCGATAATGGCCACCGGCATGATGGCCATGAATTTACCCATCATTCCCTCCACCCAGAACAGCGGCATGAAGGCGACAATGGTGGTTGTCACCGTAGCCACGACTGGCCAAGCCACCTCGGCGGCGCCTTCAATCGCGGCCTTAAAAGATTCCTCGCCCCGCTGCATCCGAGAGTAGATATTCTCCGCGACGACAATCGCGTCATCCACAAGAATACCGAGCACCATAATGAAAGCGAACATTGTAATCATGTTCATCGAGCCGCCCGAAAAAGTCACAAAACCGAGCGCTGCCATCAAGGAAACTGGAATGCCTACTGCCACCCAGAACGATAGTCGTACACTCAAAAATAACCACAGTGACAAAAAGACCAGAACAAGGCCGATTCGTCCGTTCCGAAGTAGCAAATCAAGGCGATCTTCAATCAGGCGCGAGCCGTCCGCCCAGGGGGTGAGAAAAATTCCTTTGGGAAGGTTTTTTTGTTTTTCAGCTACGTAGGCCCTCACCTTTGAGGCAATTTTAAGCGAGTCCTCATCCTCTGTCTTGTTAATGACGATGAGAGAGGCTTTTTTGCCGTTGAAACGACCTGATTTGTCGGTATCCTCAAATCCATCCACCACATTGGCAATATCGCGCAACCGTAGAATACTGCCGTCCTTCCGGGCAAGGATTTCGAGGTTTTCAAATTCAACGCCCGTATATCTTTTCCCCAACGTACGAATACGAATTCGCTGATCGGTAGAGCGAATATCACCACCGGTCAAATCAAGCACATTTTCCCGAATAATGCCGGCCAGTTTTTCGAAAGTCAGCCCATGGCGGCGGAGCATGGCCTCGGACACCTCTATAGCGATCTCCCAGTTCTTGAGACCGTTGATCGCCACTTGCGAAATACCATCGATGGCTATGAGTTCGTCCTTGACCTCCTCGGCAATCCGCTTCAGAGCAATGTCCGACACATCACCGTAAAGCGCCACGTTGAGAACCTGATCGATTCGCTTAATCTCGGATATTACCGGCCTCTCAACGTCGTCCGGGAAGGTGTCGATGCGATCAACCGCGTTTTTAATCTCATCAAGTACAATTCGTGGATCATCAACCCATGATTCGAGTTCCGCGATAACCGCACAACTATGCTCGATGGCCGTTGAGGTAATCTTCTGTATGCCCTCGATACCGGTTATAGCCTCCTCGATCTTGATGCATGCGCCCTCCTCGACCTCCTCAGGACTGGCGCCCTCCCAGGCGACGCGCACCTGCACCCGGTCGAGAGAGAACGATGGAATCAATTCACTTTTTATTTGGAACAGGGAAATCACACCGAACAGAATGAGCACGGCCATCAACAGGTTGGCAAATACCCGGTGATTCGCCGTTGCGGCGATAACTCTTTTCACGGCGAATCTTTTCCGGCTCGGCTCGCCTGCCGCGGTCCCTCCTCAAGGGCTCTGAGCTTCATCCCTTGAACCGCCGCCGGAATAACCGATAGGATCAGGCTATCGCCCTCTTCCACACCGTTCTCGAACACAACCTCGCCATGACCTTTTCGAATAACCTTGACTGAGAGCATATCGAGCACACCGCCACGATAGAGATATATCTGGTCGCCCGGCCTGAGAGCCGAGCGCGGAATAACATAGACATCCTGTAAGGTAATGCCCACGATCCCCACCTTGACGAACATTCCCACTGTCAGGGGAGGATGCTTTCCCGGCTTCCAGCTTTTAAAGGGCTCTGGCACCTCGATAACCATAGTGACGGCCCGCGTAGCCTCATCGAGCCCCGCACCAACGAGCGTAACCCGCCCTTGCCACTCAAAAGTTTCGCCAAAGCGGCTCCAGGTTATCTTTGCGCTTGAGAAATACTGCTGCAACTCGTCCTGGGTCCGGGGAAACTGTTGACCCTCTATCCGCCGGAAAGCCCACCTCGCATCCTCGACGGGAAGCGAAACCGGCACCTCGAGCACAGAGGCGTCGTAAATCGTGCCAACCGTGTTTCCTTCCCTGATGTAGTCGCCGACCGCCAGATTCGAGTTACGAACACGAGCGTCGAAGGGAGCGATAATGCGGGTTCGAATTAAATTCAGCCGCGCCTCCTCGAGCCTTGCGCGTGTAACGTCGAGCGCCGCTTTTTTCTGAGCGAGATTCGGGGCCACCAACGAGATAAGATTATTGATGCGCTGGACCTCGCCCTCCTGCCGAAGGACGGCTTGAAGAGATATGTCCAGCTTGCCGGGCGATACGACCTTTTGTTTTCTGAGCCGTTGATTGCGTTTGAGTTCATTTTGAACGACATCGAGATAGCGCTGGGCAATGGCAAGGTCGGCCCTATAGTTATTCTCCTCCTGGAGAAGCTTTGAAATGTCGGCCGTTAGTTGTGCAATTTCTGCCTCGCGCTGCGCGACGGCAAGCTTGTAATCCACCGGATCAATTTTAAAAAGTGTGTCGCCCTTCTTGATAAAACCACCATCCCGGAAGCCATCCGAGCGCCGGATCACCCTTCCCGAAACCTCGGCCACGACTTTAATCTCATTACGAGGTCGAACCGAACCAAAGGCATTGATCAGAAATGTTTTCTTCTGTTTTTTGAGGCGAAGCGTTCGAACGAGGCGCCCTCTTTTAACAGGTTCCACCGTTACCGCCTCGCGCGGGTTGCGCACGAGAAAAACGGTCAAAGCAATCCCCAGGATGAGGACAACCGCAGCACTCACTAGAATTTTATTCTGACGTGACTTCATGACTCGGGAAAGTCTCCCAGATGGTTCATTTGGCGACCAATCCAACTTCCCAGATATCATAAGGCATTTTTCGCTACCCTGCCCGTCACCACCGCCAAAAGTGAATTGACACCCTCTAGTTAGACTGCGTAGGTTCCACTAAATTGCTTTTATTGATATCGAAAATATTCAATGAGCCAATAACCTTCTTATTGAGAATCTCATTTCTTACTCTTGGAGATCAAAAATGGGCGCTACCCTAACTTATCATGGACAATCTACTTTTTACGTAGAAACTGGCGGAGGTCTGCGAATCTATATCGACCCCTGGCTAGAGAAAAACCCCGTTTGCCCCGCCGAACTGAAAACACCTCGCAAGGTCGACCTCATTTGTCTCACCCATGGCCATTGGGACCACACAAGTGACGTCTTCCCGGTATTCGACACTAATCCTTGCCCTATTGCCGGGCATATGGACCTGATCCGCACCCTGGGGCGCCATCACGACATCGGCGACTTCGCCCGCCCGATGGGAAAGGGACGCACATCGAAATTTGAAGGCGTCAAACTCTCCCTCACCAACGCTTTTCACGGCTCAAGCTATGGCCCAAACGGCGAATATGCGGGCGAGCCCTGCGGCCTCATACTCACTTTTGAGGACGGCAAGCGAATCTACCACGCGGGCGACACATGCCTGTTCGGCGATATGAAGCTCATCGGCGAACTCTATGAACCCGATTTATGCTTTCTTCCCATCGGCGACCGCGCCACCATGGGGCCAGAGCACGCCGCCATCGCCGTCGAATTTCTCGGTGCCAAACGAGTTGTTCCCATCCATCACTCGAGCCTGCCGGCTCTTCCCGGCAAACCCGAGGATTTCGTCTCCGAGGTCGCTAGAAGATGCCCCGAGACTGAAGTAATCGTCATGAAGCCCGGCGAGGAGATCTCGGTCTAGCCCGAAATTATCAACACAAAAAAAACCTCCTGAATCTCTGGAAGGGCTTTTTTTGATATATCACAGGCGTGTTCTCTATCCCTTTGGCCTCTCGATAAATTCGAACGTGTTACCGTCCGGGTCCTCAAGATAGATGACAAAGCCTCCCTTGTTTGCACCTTGCGTTATAGGAATCGGCTCGGAGAGCACCTTGACTCCCTTTCGAATCAGGTCCTTGTGCATTTCATGGAGATTTTCAACGTTATAAGCGACGTGGGCACTGCCAATGTTATTGGTCGCGGTATCGATCTTCACACCCTTGGCGGCCGTGTATTCAATCAATTCGATGGGGTAGCCTCCGCCCTTCACATAGATGATATGAAGCGCCGCCCCCGGAATCCCCGTTACAGCCTCACAATAATCTGCCGGACGGTGCATGTCGCTCATCACCTCAAAACCCAACACATCGCAATACCACTTGGCGGCGGCGTCCACATCGGCCACCGTGAAACTCGTATGATTTATCTCGACCAGTCCCATACCTTCCTACCTCCCAATAAAAAACCTTAAAAAAAAAGGGCGAAGCCGAAGCCCCGCCCTCGATAATACCTGATGCAACTTAGGCGATGACGCCGAGGGCTTTCTTTGCAGCCTCAACAACATTGCCCGCATTGGGCAGAACATAATCCTCCAGTGCAGGCTCGAACGGAATCGGAGCATTCAGCGCAGCGACCCGGCCAACCGGGGCATCGAGATAATCGAAAGCCTCTTCCTGGAGGACGGCAGAAATTTCTGCGCCAACACCACTCCTCAAATGCCCCTCCTCGACGACCACACAGCGATTCGTCTTGCGGACAGATTCGGCAAGCGTCGCTGTGTCGAGAGGCGCCACCGTCCGGGGGTCCACTACCTCGGCACTGATACCCTCGGCAGCTAGCAACTCGGCCGCCTCAAGGCAAATTTGCACCTGGTAGCCAACACCGATGAGAGTAATGTCAGTCCCCTCGCGCTTCACGGCCGCCACGCCAAAGGGAACGATATGCTCACCGTCCGGCACAGGACCCTTTCTTTTGTAAAGCATCTTGTGCTCGCAGAAGAAAACCGGATTCTCATCCCGTATGGCCGCCTTGAGCAGGCCCTTGGCGTCAGCCGGATCACTGGGGCAGGCCACTTTCAGACCGGGCACCTGCATGAACCAGGCCTCAAGCACCTGACTGTGCGTCGGGCCGTACTGCACCCCGCCTCCGCCCGGCGTTCTCACGACAAGGGGGATGCTCAACTGACCACCCAGCATGTAGCGTAGCTTGGCCGCCTGATTCACCAGTGGATCCATGGCCAGCATGATAAAATCCATAAACATGATCTCGACCACGGGCCGATAACCCACCATCGCCGCACCTACGGCAGCGCCAACAAAGCCGAGCTCACTAATTGGAGTGTCGCGAACACGGTCGCCCCCAAACTTATCTTTAAGCCCCTTGGTAGCACCAAAAACATAAGCGAGTTCGACATCCTCGCCAAGAACAATCACTTTCTTATCGTGCTGCATCTCCTCGTGAAGCGCCTCGTTCAGCGCGTCCACATATGTTATTTCTCGCATAGCTTTTTCTCCCCCCGCGCTCAAGCGTAGACGTCTTCGAGGGCCGACTCGAGGGTGGCCATCGGTGAATTTTCGGCGAACCGGGTTGCCTCTTCCATCTCGGCATCCACATTCCCTCTATGAGCGTCCTTCTCAGCTTTCGTCATTTTCAGAAGCTTTTCCGCCAAAATTAGCGGATCGCGCTTTCTCCATTTTTTCACCTCAGCTTCTGACCGGTAGGGGCCAAAATGGGGGTCGCCTCTGGAGTGTCCAAAAAATCGGTAGGTTTTAGCCTCGATAAGAGAGGGGCCGCCCCCCTCACGTGCACGCTCAACGGCTTCCCTCGTCGCCTCTTGAATCGCGACGACATCCATGCCGTCCACCGTGACGCCAGGAGCATTGTAGCCCTGGGCGCGAGTAGAAATATCCTCGACCGCTGTTGAGCGACCGGCGCCGAAGCTTACAGCGTATCCGTTGTTCTCACAGAAAAATACAACGGGCAGCTTCCAAATTGCACAAAGGTTCATCGATTCATGGAAACTTCCCTGATTGGAGGCCCCGTCACCGAAGAACACAACGGCAACCTGCTTTTTTTTCTCCAGCTGATAGGCAAGCCCAATTCCGGCGGCCATGGGCATGTTCGCCCCCACAATGGAGTGCGCCCCGTAATGGCCCATCGAGACATCGGCGATGTGCATCGAGCCACCCTTGGCACGACAAAGGCCCGTCGAGCGGCCAAGAAGCTCAGCCATCATCTCATTGAGCCTGGTTCCCTTGGCGATCGAATGCCCGTGGCCACGATGGGTGGTCAGTATCGCGTCGTCCTTGTTCAAGACACTGCATGCGCCCACAGAGCAGGCCTCCTGGCCGATACTCACATGGACAGCCCCCTTCACCAGACCCGCCATGAACAACTCATCCGCCTTCTCCTCGAAGCGGCGAATGCGAAGCATGTCGCGGTACATCTCATGAAGGCGCTTTTTCGAAAGCGGCTTCGGCTTTTTAGCCACAATACTTCCTCCCGGGAACAATCCCCTATGGATACAGATAATCAAAAATTAGTAGGAACATAGCTATCACACGGCCCCTGCCCGTTCAATGCCCCAGGAGGCGGGGGCGGATACCCGCTATCAAGACCGGGCGATGTGAAAGCCTCGGCTGCTGAAAACCTCCCCATATGTCATCTGTCCTAACTGCAGCAATAGTGGCTTGGAATTTAGATGATTTTTGGACAGAATGGAAAACCTCATCCCCTAAATGGTATGTACTTAGGCAAAAGGAGCTAAATAGCGCTCCTAATTGGAGGTGGCTATGGACTTCAAGCTCACAGAGACACAGCTGGCGCTTCAAAAGCTTGCGCACGAGTTTGCCGTAAAGGAGATCCGCCCCGTCGTGCGCGAGCGTGATCGGATTGCCGACCCCCACGAGCGCTTCCCCTGGGACATCTTGGAGAAGGGCAGCCGCCTGGGGCTTCGCACCCTGTCGCTCCCAGAGGAAAAAGGCGGCGGCGGGGCGAGCATCCTGGACCTTTGCATCGTGGGAGAGGAGATCGCCTGGGGCGATCTTGGGGTGTCGGTCACCTTTGATCAGACCTGGAAGCTGAGTCATTTCATGAACGAACTTGCTAATGAGGAGCAGCTGGCGCAATTCCTCCCGGCCTTTCTGGAGGACCACCGCTACCACCTTGCGGTGGGAATGACCGAACCCGACACCGGTGGCACCGAGAACATCGGGCTGCCACACGAGGGCCCGGGGCTGGGCTCGAAGTTGCCCGCGGTGCGGGACGGGGACGATTGGGTGGTCAACGGGATGAAGCACTTTATCAGTAACGGCGGAATCGCCAAGCTCTACTTCGTATTACTTCGGACCGACCCGGCGGTGGGCATCTCGGAGGGGACCACTTACTTTATGGTAACCCCCGACTTGGAGGGCTTCTCGATCGGGCGGATCCACGACAAGATGGGCCAGCGCCTTTCCCAGAACGCCGAGCTGATCTTCCAGGATTGCCGCGTTCCGGACGCCAACCGGCTGACCCCGGTGGGGGGCGCCATGAAGGCGCGCAGCGGGTCATTCACGAAGGGAATGCTCATCGAGTCTGCCGCGACAGTGCTGGGCCCGGCGCGGGCGGCCTATGAGGACGCCGTTGAGTATGCGAAGAACCGCGTCCAGGGCGGCAAACCCATCATCGAGCACCAAGGGGTGGGCTTCGAGCTGGCGGACTGCTTCATCGAACTCCAGGCCGCACGCCAGATTCTCCACTACGCCGCCTGGGCCTCGGCGCACGATGAGATCTACGACCCCAAGCTGGGCTACATGTCGAAATGCTTCGCCTCGGAGGCCTGCTTCAATGTCGCCAAGCGGGCCATGGAAGTCTGGGGCGGGATGGGCTACATGACCGAGGCCCCCATGGAGAAGTACCTCAGAGACGTGACGAGTTTCCTGCACTCGGCCGGGACGAATCAGACCGTGCGCCTAGCCGCTATGCGGCGGCTGTAAGCTGGCGGTGGATTCGGGCTTCGAGGTGCATTGCGGAGGGTGTGCGCCTCACCATCTCGGGGGACATCAACTTTGCCGCTTCATCACGCGGTAGGTTAAAAATATCTCATCGCCCTCGCGCCGCAGGTTCTCTAGTTTAAGACGCTTGAACCCCGTGGCCGGAAATCCCGCGCCATCGAGCAATGTGGGCGCTCCGACCCCGCCCGCCAGAAAAGGCGTCACCGTTACATGAAGAACATCTACGAGCCCTGCCTCGGCAAACATCCAATGCACCTCTCCACCACCTTCAAGAAGTATTTGCTCAAAACCCTGGTCCGCCAAAAAGCGAATAACCGATTCGGCCGTTAAATTTCTCTCACCAAGAACAGCAACCTCCGCTCGGCCCCGGGCTGCGTCTTGAGCCGCTTGGGCTCCTCCGCTGTGGGTCAAGATGAATTTCGAAAAATCCCCTGAATCGAACCAGGGCAATGAGCTGGGGATATCCCCGCTCGCAGTGATGACGGCATTCGCCGGTTGGGCGGGCAGTCCCTTCACCTCTCGCTCTGCGATGAGATCGGGATAACGGACATGGGCAGGACAACGCGCTTGACGGAGCGTCTCACCACCCCAGATGACAACATCGGCTTTCGCCCTCAGCCGATCCATCTCCTTTCGATCAACCTCCGTGCCGAGCGATGCCGTCTCGCCAAAAGCACCGGCAATCTTGCCATCAATGGTGATCGCCATATTGACCGAAACATGAGCCACGGCTCTACTCTCCCTTGATTCCCCTTGTCCTCGGAGCGCCACACGATTAGAATCAAGACTACTTTGCCGGATATTGAAGCGCACGGGAAGTGCTGGAAGAATGAGGCAATTCCGGTTTCAGAACATGCCACGGAGGCTATTTTAGATGGGTGAATTTGACGAAAGAGTTGAGCTGCCCAGATTGACGCTTCAAAAACTCAACATCGGCCCCTACAGCAACAATGTATATATCCTCACCTGCAAGGCGACAAAAGAATGCGTAATCATCGACACCTCACATTCCGCCGAGCCCATTCTTGCCGCCTGCGAGGGGGCGAGCCCTAAATATATTCTCCAGACTCACTGCCATGGTGACCACATCGATGCCCTTGATGAAGTGCGTCGTCGCACAGGCGTCCCAATGGGACAACACCCTGAGGACACCAAGGAGTTCGGGACAACACCCGATTTCGAAATTAACGACGGCGACACGATCAATTTCGGCGAGATTGAACTTCGGGCCATTCATACCCCTGGCCACTGCCGGGGCATGCTGATGTTTTACTACCCGGGCCATTGTGTTTGCGGCGACACAATTTTCCCCGGAGGCCCGGGCAAGACATGGAACCACGATCAACTACTCGAATCCATCGCTACAATTAAGGATAAGGTCCTCACCCTGCCAGATGACACGGTGCTCTATCCGGGCCACGGCGCAAACTCCACCGTCGCGAACAGCAAGAAAGAAGTCGCCGCCTTTGAGGCGGCCGGGCGGCCCAAGGCCGGGGAGTTCGGGGACGTCACCTGGAGCTGACCTCAACAAAGGAGAGATTTTAAATGAGCAACGCAAATATTCTTTTCGACCATGTTCACCTCGTCTGCCGCGACCCCAAGGTCGAGGCCCAGTGGTTCATCGACAAGCTCGGCGGAGAGATGGGAAACAACTACGAAATTCACGGCGCCCCCCAGATTCATGTCCACTTCGAGGGAGCAACAGTCATTATCCGAGGCCAGCGCACCGGCGAGAGCGCCGGTGACCAGCCCGGCCTCCAGTGGGGCACCGACCATTTCGCTTTTCGGGTGAAAAACAATTTCGACGCCTTTTGCGAGGGTCTCATGAACAACGGGGTGAAGTTCACGATGGAACCCACCCAATTCAACCCAAGCACGAAGATCGCATTTATCGAAACGCCCGAGGGAATCAGCATTGAGCTCGTCTACAAGGCGTAGCGCATCGAATTCCCCGGAGGGTCGAGTGCCCATGAAAAACTTTTCTTCAACAAGCCGAGCAAGGGGCTTCCTGCTGCTGCTCGTCTACGCGGCTTTTTTCTCGTTAACGCCTGTCGCCTCCGATGCCGCCCCCAAGGAGAGCAAGGCGGAATTTCCTCCCCCGCCCCCGCTCGGGCTCGACGAGGTGCCCATTCCCGAGAACAACCCAATGACTCCGGCCAAGGTTGAACTGGGCAGGCATCTGTTTTTCGAAAAGCGTATTTCGGGCGATGGCACCCTATCCTGCGCCACCTGCCACAACCCTAAGCGCGGATATAGCAACGCCCGCAAATACGGCATCGGCATCGGTGGGCGTATCGGCCTTCGCAACGTGCCCACAGCCCTGAACGCCGCCTATAGCGACACACAGTTTTGGGACGGGCGCGCAAAGAGCTTAGAGGAGCAAGCCAGGGGGCCAATACTTCACCCCGCCGAAATGGGCGCGACCGAGACACATGTCACCAGGACGCTTCGTGCCGACCCTGCCTATCGCGCCGCGTTCAAAAAAGCCTTCGGCGCAAAGAAAATCACTTTCGACCTCGTCGTCAAAGCAATCGCCACCTTCGAGCGCACCCTTCTCTCGGGCAACTCCCCGTTCGACCGCTGGTTCTTCGGCGAGGAGAAAACCGCTATCTCCCTGGCCGCCCAGCGCGGCTTCGGGATTTTCAAAGCCAAGGGTAATTGTGTGAAATGCCATTTGGTCGATTCCTTCAGCGCCCCTCTTACAGACAACAAATTCCACAATGTAGGCGTGGGCAGCGATGCCAAGCCGCCCCACAGCGGAAGGCAAAAGGTATCAGGCAGCACCCGCGATTGGGGGAAATTCAAAACCCCCACGCTCCGGGACATCTCAAAGACGGGCCCTTACATGCACGACGGAAGCATGAACACTCTTGAGGAAGTCATCGACTACTACGACCGAGGCGGCCTCGCTAACCGAAATATCGATCCCGACATGAAGCTACTAAAACTCACGAAACGCGAGAAAGGCGACCTTCTTGCATTCCTCAAGTCACTGGACGGCGACCTGCCCCTCATTAAAGCGCCGAGGTAGCACTTCCTTGAAACTCAAGCCACGAACATTCTTAATCGGATTTCTCCTTTCAGCGGCGTTGGGCATTACCTTATTCGGCGCACCCGCCACTTCCCTCGCGGCAGAGCCACTGGCCAAGGAAGCGGCGGAAAAATCCGCTGACCAGACCAGCGCACCCCTTCAAAAAATCGAAGAGAAAATCACGCAAACGCCCGAGGCGGGAAAAAATATTTTTGGCGAAAGAAACTGCAGCGCCTGCCATTTAGCCTCGGGGCCCGAAAACAAAATACCCGTTACCGAGCGCACAGCCATCAAGGGCCCCTCTTTGTGGTTTGCAGGGAGTAAATTCCGCTCCGGCTATCTGGCCGCTTGGCTCGCAGCCCCCAAATCGTTTCGAGGCGTAAAGTGGGGAACTATGAACAAGGGCACGACTCCCCATCCTGCACTGCCCAAAGGCGAGGCGGGCGCCGTCGCGGCATATCTCGAAAGTCTGAGGGACAGTGAAATGCCCAGGGACGTTATTAACGTCGAGAAGAAAATATCGAGACGAGATCTTCGGACCGCCCGCATATTGTTTCAGAAAAAACAGCCCTGCTATGCGTGCCACCGAGTAAAAATCAGAAAAACCGTCTACCGCCGGCCCATCAAACTCGGCGGCTTCAGCGGGCCACATCTCATTGACGCAGGCCTTAGGCTCCAGCCCGATTTCATCGTCGCTTTTTTAAAAAATCCGGCACGATACAATCCCAACGGACGTATGCCCGTCTACAGCGACAAGGCGTTTACACGGCTAAGCGACAAGGACATCATTGCTCTGGCCGCCTACATCTCATCATTTAAAGAAAAGCCATGAAATACATACTAGCCCTGGCGACCCACGCCGCAGCCCTCGCAGTCATTATCCTTCTCGGCGCGCAGTTCTCAGATGCCGCCGAAAAATCCTCTACGCCTCAAGCTATCGACAATTTCAAGTGGCACTGCGTCCAGTGCCACGGCCAAAGGGGAGACGGCAAGGGCGTGAACAACCACCCGGCCGCCAAATTACCCGTTAATCCCCGCAATCTGACCGACGGAAAAGACATGGCCCAGTTCTCGGATGACGATATGTTCCGAACGATCACCCATGGCGGCGGGGCGAACGACCTTTCCGCCATCATGCCGCCCTGGGGCAACGTTTTTTCTGAAGAGGAAATTCGCGCCCTGGTGGGACACGTCCGCAAGCTGTGTAAATGCAAGTTCGACCCCAAGGCAAAAGAGCGGGCCTTGCGCGAGGCTGGAAAGCTTCCCGAAGAAAATGAAGAGAAAAAACCAGCCGCACCGGCAACAAAACAGAGCAAGGATACATCTTCATGAAATCAAAATTTCTAGCTGTCATCATACTGATCTACACGCTGATTTTTTATTCCGGAGCCTCCTGGGCTGGCGGCGATCTGATTCTCGTCACCAATACGAGAGAAGGAACGCTTTCAATCATCTCCCGCGACACCCACGAAGTGATAAAAACCCTCCCCGCAGGACAAAGACCCAACCGCATTGGCCTCGCGCCGGACGGGCGCACCGTGTTCATCATCAACGACGGGAGCAAATACGTACGTATTTTTGACGCCCGGGAGCTACGTTTCAAAAAACGTGTCCGTGCCGGCCGCGACCCCTACAACATGGCATTTTCCCCTGACGGAAAATACGCCTACTTCGTGAACACTTATGCGGATAACGTATCGATATTTGATTTGTCGGCGGGAAAAATCATCGGTCTGATCAAGCATGGCGGGAACAATCCCGTGAACATCAAGGTATCGCCTGACGGAAAGCTCGGCTATGTCGCCAATGAATTGAGCGAGGATGTAACCATCGTCGATCTTGCCACACGAAAACCCCTAAAATCCATTGAAGCGGGCCACTACATCGAAGGGCTCGACATTAGCCGAGATGGAAAAAAAGTTTTCATTATGAATGGCGAGGGGCGCTCATACAGCGAATTGGACACGGAAACAAACGAAATTGTCAGAACAATCATGCTAAGAGACGAGGCACATGACACCAAGCTTACACCGGGAGGGAAATTTCTCTACGTAACCCTTCCACACAAAAACGCGGTCTCGGTTTTCTCCATACCGGACCATCAAGAAGTGGCGTTCGTTAAGCAGGGAATCAGGCCGGATCTAGTCGCATTTACCCCGGACGGCGAGCTCGCCTATATTTCGAATCGCGATTCGCGCGAGGTTCTCGTCATGAACGCGCGTCTTCACAAGGTGATCAAACGAATCAAGGTGGGCAACGGGCCGCACGGCATTCTCGTCGTACCCGGGCCACCAGCCACCGCCCCGGTGAGCACCGCACCGGTGAGCACCGCACCGGTGAGCACCGCCCCGGCAAAGAAATAACCCTTCCGGCTTAATCGAGCAGGCGAACGCTAGGCACCCTCTCCTGTCGCGCAGCGAATTCCAATTTTATTGTTCCGATACGTAGGCTTCCGGTGGTAGCGGTTATGGGTGGTCGCCCATGCCAGCGGACTTCCCCATGACGCGCCGCGAACGACACGGGTTCCGCCCTTCGAGGGCCCGGACGGGCTCTGCTTCGCCATTTTCTTGTAGGCCCGAGCGCCGTAACGATCCGCCACCCATTCCCAGACATTGCCGGACATACCCAGCGCCCCGAATGGGCTTGCGCCATTTCCGAACTCACCAACGGGCGAAACACCAGGGAAACCGTCTTTGCCACCCTTGAGGTTGGCGCGGCTTGGATCTCGCTTGTTACCCCAGGGCCAATTTCTCCCGTCAGACCCGCGGGCGGCGTATTCCCACTCTGCCTCGGTCGGAAGACGGCGGCCCGCCCAAGTGCAATATGCCTCGGCATCAAGCCAGCTTACGTGGGATACGGCCTGCTCGGGCATCTTTCGCCAGTCTGTACCTTTTCCCTCCGGCTCTTGCCAGTTGGCGCCCTTCACCTTCTTCCATCCGCCCTTGCCTTTTCTTAGCCGGGTGTCCCATACCCAGGACCAGCCTTTTTTTTCTGCAGTCGTCTTATAGCCTGCCCGCTTCACGAACACCGCGAACCGGCTCGCCGGAACCTCGGTTCGATCAAACCAGAACGAAGTCATGGCAATGCGCCGAGGCGGCCTCTCATCGGCATCGCCTTTTTTACTGCCCATGAGAAATTCTCCTGCAGGCACATGCACCAGGGTGGCGTTATCGAACCCTGAAACTTTAGTCTTTGGGGCACCGCTCGCAGCAGACACCGCTACTAAAACACAGATTGCCAGCGCAACTAAAAGCATAGAACCAAACGAGCGAGGCAGAAAAGATGTCATCGATATCCTCTGGTGTAAGTGGAATGGTTCGGGCATATGTTTTCACTAATCCTTGAGCGGATCACGGGAATCGTCCACAAACGTTGTTCCGGCGGCCTCTTTGTTAGGCATGGCGCCGTAGGTGAAGATCAGTTCGGCCACCTCTGTTTGGCTTGGGTTCTCTTGCCCGTGAATACAAGTCTGGGGGAAATAGACAAAATGCCCTTGCGGTATTTCTTTGCGAACAATTTCCTCGCCTTCTTTGTAATAAATATTAATGGGGCCTTTCACGACATAAATTGTGGTGTCGCAATTCTTGTGATAATGGAGACCGTTTCGACCGCGGGGAGGGATTATCGTCCTTCCCATCGTGATGGTGTCGGTGCCGGTTGTCTCGTTGTTGACGCCCCAGCGAATCTGATAGGGCGGCTCGTAGGCCTTGTCCTCGTCCACATCTAGAGAATTAACAACCTTGGGTATGGGCAAATCAGCCATCACTAAAACTCCTATAGGAAATGAAAAAAACGGCAAACCAAATCCTAGGCCATCGCGAAAAGTGTGACAAGACGGCACCGGAGCAACCCATTAGAAAGGATTATAGAAAATATGCGATAATCACCGGGTATTTCATATCAGACGGCACCGGGCTCTACTGGGAGACTAAGCGGTTGAACTGGCTCAAGATTCCGAAGATAAATCTCACAAGCCAGACTGTAGGCGTGCTGATCACGCTCGCCATCTTGGCTATATTTTATTTTAAGCCCCCTTTGATAGCGAGCGTGATAGAGCGCGTCGAACTCGTCGCCTCGGATATCAGGTTCCTCGTACGTGGACCTGAAAAACCCGGCAAAGATGTCGTCATCGCCGCAATAGACGAGAAGAGCATCGATCAACTCGGACGCTGGCCCTGGCCCTATACTGTTCAGGCCGAACTGGTTAACCGGCTCAAATCCTACGGCGCAAGGGTAATCACGTACGTCGTCGTATTTTCATCCTCGGACACAAGCGGCGGCATCAACAATCTCAAACAAATCAAAACAAAGCTTGAGGCCGAAGGGGTCACCCAGGAGTCGGGAAGTCTTGCCTTTCTTAATCGCGCCATCAAGGACGCCGACCATGACGCGATATTTGCCCGGGCGCTGAAGCGCTCGCGCCGCACGATTCTCGGCTACTTCTTTCAGTTCGACGCCTCAAACATCGCGCATCTCAACGAAAACCAAATGCGCCAGTACCTCGCCAACATTCGCAACTCGAAATACAGCGCAATCAAGAAATCTCCGGGAATGCGTCTCAAGAACATCGATCTACCTCGCGCCCTAGCCGTCGAATCGAACATCGACTTGCTCGCCAAGTCTGCCAGGGGCGGCGCTTTTTTCAGCATGAGCCCGGATGTGGACGGCGCTATTCGCAGGTATCCTCTGATTGTGCAATACCGGGATCTTGTCGAAATACCGGGTGAGCAGGATTATCTTTTCGCTCCAATCGCCATCCGAACACTTGAGCGATACCTTCGCGGAACAACGATATTCTGGATAGACCCGGTTGGTGTTGAGAAGGTGGCCATATCGGGACGAAAAAAAATCATCATCCCGACCAACGCCAAAGGCGAGATGTATATCAACTACCTCGGACCCTCGGGCACGTTTCCCGAATACTCCATCGTGGATATTGTAAACGGTCGTAAAGATCTCGCCCCTCCCTCGGCCTTCAAGCGAAAGATGGTTCTCATCGGCCCCACCGCAATCGCGCTGGCCGACCTTCGCGTAACGCCGTTCGACAAGGCGATACCAGGAGTAAACATCCATGCCACCGTTATTGACAACATGCTCAACAACAAATTCCTTGAGCAACCCTGGTGGTCGGACATTATTTTTGACTTTTGGCAGACCGAGTTTGATGTCCCCTTGATAGGAGCCATCACGATTCCCTTGCCTTTTGTGGGCTACACGATGGGAAGCATTCTTTTACTTGGTCTTCTTTCGACGCTCATCCTTCATCGTGTCGGTGCCCTCGGCGGCGGACTATGGGCCATCATCGGACTCACCTCTTCGCTCACCCTGAACCAGAATCTCTTCATCAACTACGGATGGTGGCTCAACGTTTCCTATCCCATCCTGACGATAATAACCGTCTATGCTGGAATGACCGTGTTCCACTACGTTATCGAGCAACGCGACAAGCGCTTCATACAATCCGCATTCGGCACCTATCTTTCCCCTAAGGTCGTGGCAGAACTCGTCGAGAACCCCGACGCCCTCAAGCTGGGCGGCGAGCGCAAGGAGATTACCGCGTTTTTCTCGGATGTCGCGGGATTCACCACTGTTTCAGAATCCTTAAGCCCCGAGGAATTGGTTGGGCTACTTAACGAGTATCTCTCTGAGATGACCGCGATTATCCTTGACTACGACGGCACGGTGGACAAATACGAGGGTGATGCCATCATCGCCTTCTTTGGCGCCCCCCATCCGATGCCGGACCACGCCACGCGCTGCAGCCTGGTCGCCCTCGACATGCAGAAAAAACTCATCGAGCTTCGGGCGGGCTGGAAAGAGAGAAACATGAAAGAGCTTCACGTCCGAATTGGCCTGAACACCGGCCCCGCCGTCGTCGGCAATATGGGCTCGAACATCCGCATGGACTACACCATGATGGGCGACACCGTGAACACAGCGGCTCGCTTCGAGGGAGCAAATAAGGAGTACAACAGTTCGATCATGATTGGGCAGACCACCTACGAGAGCGCCAAGGATTCCATCGAGGCAAGGGAGCTAGACCTTATCAACGTGGTGGGAAAAACCGAGCCGGTGCCAATCTACGAGCTTCTCGCTAGAAAAGGCGAGATTTCACCGGAGAGGGCTAAAGTAATGGAGCATTACCACGCTGGCCTTGAACTATACCGGACGCGCCAGTTCGCGGACGCCATGGGTGTTTTCGCCCAAGGCCTTGTCGCCGATCAAAATGACGGGGCCTCTAAAACCATGGTTAAACGATGTGAATACTTTATGCTTGACCCGCCGCCTAAAGGCTGGCAAGGCGAGTTCATAATGACCTCGAAATAGCGCTAGGTTACTTCGCTCCTCGATAAACCCTCCTCCCGGCCATAATTATTTTTCGGGGGGCGTGGTCCAATCGATAATGCCTTTTTCGCGCAACTCGGCTAGTTCGGCCTCGTCAATATCCGCCAGTTCCGAGAGAATTTCCTCCGTATGCTCGCCCATGTAGGGCGCGCGCTCAGAGCGCACCTCCATGCCCGGAAACTTGATCGGACAACCCATCTCCCGGATTGACCCGGCCACCGGATGCGCCACTTCGACGATCATATCCCTGGCCTCAAGCTGAGGATCGGCTAGCGCCTCTGAAACCGTGTTCACAGGCGCAAAGGGAACATGTCCCTGCAAGACCTCGGCCCATTCGACCGTAGTCCGCCGCCTGAATTCGGTGGCGAGTATCGATAGTATTTCACCGCGGTTGTCGAACCTCGCCTGTGGGGTGGCAAAACGCTTATCCTCGGCAAGCTCTGGCCGCCCCATCCGCTCAACGAGAATCTCGTAGAAGCGCTGCTTTCCGCAAAAGATGGTGATCCAGCCGTCCTTGCTCTCGAAATTTTGCGCCGGAATCACCGAAGCATGAGCACTGTGGGGAAATTTCTGCGTCTCATAGCCGCAATTCATGGTCCAGGCTGCCTGATAAGCCAATTGAAGCGCCGCCCCGTCCATCAGGGCGACATCCACATCGCGACCCTTTCCCGTCCTTTGGACATTCCAAAGCGCCGTCATCATGCCCAGCATCGCCAGAAAACCACCCGAATAATCCACAAAGCTGACCCCCGCCTTGGCAGGGGGCCCATCCGGCTCACCTGCCATACTCATGATCCCTGCATAGGCCTGGAGAAGAAAATCATAGGCGGGCTCGGCGGCCCTTGGGCCCGTCATCCCGAATCCGGTCAGAAAACAGCAAACTATTTTCTCGTTAATCGGGCCCAATTGTTCATAGGTGAGCCCAAGCTTTTCGGGATCTGTACCTCTACAGCTAGCAAACACCACATCGGCCCGGGCTACGAGCTTGTGAAAAACTGCCCTCCCTTGAGGATCGCGAATATTGAGAGCAATACTTTTCTTGTTCCGGTTCAAGGACTGGAAATAAAAGCTGTCGTTCTCGGGAAGGGGATAGGGTGGAACAGGGCGGGCCGAATCGCCGCCAACATTATGGTTCTCTATCTTAATGACCTCGGCGCCCATGTCTGCCAGTAGCATCGTTCCTACCGGTCCTGCACCGAATTGCTCCACTGCCAGAATTCTTAGGCCCTCTAGCGGCCTGGAGCTAGTCATATTAATCGCCCCCCTATACGGCTCTTTTTTTCACCAACGCCATTCATCAGACTATTCCCTCCCATATCCAGGAAATTCATTACTATATTTGGCCCAAATTTCATGTTTTCTTGCGAAATAAACAGCAATTAATCATTGTTTTAACAACAATGTGGTTTTCTTTATCCCCGCTTCTTGTTAGATTACGGGGAATTCAAAATCGCGGTCAAGAACCTGGGTTTTTTAGTTCACATTTGTGGTGCTTTTTATAAACCAATTGGGAAAAAACTGCTTATGCCTACTAAGATCGAAATCAAGAATCTGAGGAAAGTCTATGACACCCCAGAGCGTAAGGTACACGCCCTGGAGGATGTCAACATCAACATTGAGGATGGGGAGTTTTTATGCCTCGTTGGGCTATCGGGTTGTGGTAAAACCACCCTGCTCAACATCCTTGCCGGATTCGTCGAAATCACGGCGGGCACCGTCAACATGGACGGCGTCCCCATCACGGATGAATATGACAAAGGGGTCGTATTCCAGGAATATGCGCTCTTCCCCTGGCTCACGGCGGTGCAAAACGTCGAATACGGAATGAAAATCAGAGATGTGCCCGCCGATGAGCGCCACAAGACTGCGATGGATTTTCTCAAACTCGTTCGGCTTGAAGAATTCGCCGACCTGTTTCCGCACAGCCTTTCGGGCGGAATGCGCCAGCGCGTAGCCGTCGCCCGGGCGCTTGCCTTCGACCCGCAGGTGCTCTTGATGGATGAGCCCTTCGGTGCGCTCGACGCCCAAACGCGCGAGGAGCTTCAGGAGCTAACTGTCGATGTCTGGCAGAAAACGAAGAAAACCGTTGTTTATGTAACCCACAACCTGGCGGAGGCGGTTTTCATGGGCACGAGAGTTGTAGTGTTCATTCCCCAGCCGGGAAGAATTCGGGAGATTCTCACGATTGATATGCCGCGCCCGCGGGACGCGCTGTCAGCCGAGTTCATTCAGACACAACGAAACATCAACGAGCTAATTCGCGACTGGTAATAGTCGTTTTTACGAATTTTCTACTAAACGAAAAAGGGAAGGATAAAACTGATGGCAGAGGCACAATCCGGGCTTCCCCCCTTAAATTTGGACGAGCCGTATAAACAAGTAAAAACACCCTTCTTGGTGTGGGTCCGCCCCGTCTACCCGTTTATCCTCGTGATAGCAATTTGGCAGGTCACCGCCTATTTTCTGCACGATTTGATGGGCGACCTGTTCCCCTATTTCGGCGCCATTATTTTCCGGGCCTGGGAGTTGGTCACGGGTCCCCTGATCAGGGAAATGGGGGTGGATGTCGATACCGGCTTCTTCACCCAGCTTCATGCAATATTCTTTGCCAACAAGCTGAGCTTTACCGATTCTCTTAAGTTTCTCTCGGACAGCCCGATTCTGTGGCACACGCTTTCAACAGCTTGGCGGCTACCGTTTGCGTTCGCCATTGCCTCGGTTATCGGCGTTTTCGTCGGCATCTTGATGGGCCGCTTCGCCTTCTGGGAAGGGTTCTTCGTTCCCCTTCTCTCGGTGTTGCTCCCGATTCCGGCCCTGGCCTGGACGCCTATCGCTGTTATCTGGTTCGGAAACGGCGATCAGACCGTCATCCTGGTTACGGCCTTCGCCTCCTTCCTGCCTATTTCCATGGCGGTGTGGACGGGTGTTAAAACGATTAACCCGGTCTGGATTAGAGCGGCACAGTCGATGAATGCGGATAAGATGACTATTTTCCGCACCGTGGTGCTTCCCGGCTCGCTGCCAATGATTTTAAGCGGCATGCGAATCGGCCTGGCCCGTGCATGGCGTGCAGGCGTTGGCGCCGAGGCATTCGCCGGCATTAAATGGGGTCTTTCAGCGGGTATTTTTGATGCCCAGGAATACCTCGACACAGCCTTCATGATGGTGGCCATCGCAGTTCTGGGCATCTTCGGCTACCTGCTTGAGAAAGTGCTCTTCCAGCCCATCGAAACCCGTACCATCATCAAATGGGGCATGATGGAAGAGATGGGTGGCCAGGACAAAAAAGTCTAGCTCCCCTGTCGAAATCAGCAATCAAAAGCCCCGGAGGCTCTTGCTTCCGGGGCTTTTTTTCTTATCGCTAACACGCGAGAAAACCCAATGCGCCTTATCTCCCCCAAGGCACCTGGCATGCCAGAGACCACTGGCACTCCTTTGACTCATTAATCCCCGAGCACCCGGTACAGCGCTTTATCATGGCAATCGTTGTTGCTTCACATCTCGTTCGGGCAAATCAAGAAAACCCACATAAAATTTAAACATAAGGCGATACCCCTTAGTGTGGAGATATTTTAATTATCCACAGACTTACCCTGCACCCCGAAGTGTCAAAAAAGCCCCTCCTCAAAATGAAGGAAGACAAAGACCCTGCATCCCCATAATCCATCCCGATTACCCGCTATTTTCTGTTCAGCATACCTGCAAACACCATTGCCCTTTTTTGATGCTACAACCCAAATCCGAGGCACATCCACACTACAACCATCTCCGATCCAGTATTCACCCGCCTCTCTTCTACCTGCCGCACCGACTCAAAACCGTACACCCTTATTTATATTCAGGCCCTCAGGTGTAATACATCTCCCACCCACCTTCCATCCACGGGGAAATCGGCGTCTAGTACTTCTAGATTTATCTCGGCACAAAAAAAAATCCCCCGGCAGCCGAAGCCACCGGGGGATAATTTAGTGATTCTTGGTGCTTAGTTCGTGTAGTTCATCTCTTTGGCGACCTTGCGAAGGATCGAGTCGTCAATGAACTTGGTCTTCGTGAAGTCGGCCGTTTTCTTAATCCAGCCCATTTTCTTCTGTCTTCTGGCCATGTCGTTCAGATATGTTTTCACCTCACCCGTGATGAAAACTTCCGAGCGGAGACGCCGGACGATGACTTTGATAATGTCGAGTTTCACCTTTGTGCCGATATCGACAAGGTCCTTGTGGTAGATCTTGGCATACTCATCAGGGTTGTCCTTGAGAAGCTTGTGTGCCATGAGCCAGCCGCGGAAATACTTTTCATAAAGCTCGGGGTGCTTTTTCAAAGTGGCCGGGTTGCCTACGTGCATCATACGGGTTTTGTCGTACTTGCACAGGTTCTCAAGAGAGCGAACCTGGCCCGCCTGAATGGAGATCTCCAACATCGGGTCGCCGAGCATGGCCGCCTTGGCGTTGCCCGAAACGATGGCCGCAACGCGCTCGGTGGTCCGAACGCTGAGGAGCGGGAAATCCGAGCTCTTGAGTCCGTGCGCCGGAACGACGTACTGCTGGAAGGAGAAGTCCGTGCTCGTGCCCTTTTTGTTTGCGAAAGTCACGCCCTTGAGATCTTTCAGGCTCTTGGCCTTCGAATTCACGGGAACCACGATGTGCTGGGTGTCACAGATGTTGGCAGTGACGCCGATGGCGGTGACGCGGGCGCCCTTGGAGATCGCCGTGGCGAAGGGGGAAAAACCCGTTGTGCCGGTGTCCAGGTTGCCCTGGATAATGGCGTTGCGCATCAATTTTCCCTGCTTGTAGTTGCTGATGGTGTACTCAAGGCCCTGCTTTTTCCAGAAGCCTGCTTTGTGGGCGACGATCTCGAACGAGCCCATGAGCGCGCGGTGAGCGCCGATGCGAAGCTTGGCGGCCTCGGCCGCGGTACCCGCGCCCAGAAGACCAGCGAGCATCGCTGCTGCGATTACATAACTGGTGATTCGTTTCATACTGTAACTCCTCCAAAGTAAAAACAAAGCCGGCGGCAAATGGAAACTCTCTCAAAAGCGGGAGCGATTCCCTTTAAATCCGGCAGGTAACGGGGAACCAATTCTATATTAAGCGTCAAATAGAGCCCCTAAAAATCAGTTTTATGTTTATCCCGCGATTTGAGCCATTATCATACATAAATAAAACTAAAATCAAAGCAAAATCAAAGCAAAATCAAAGCAAAATCAAAGCAAAATCAAAGCAAAAAAAACCGGGGCGCCGAAGCGCCCCGGTAAGCCTTGCAAAATCAACTTAGTTCATGAAATTCATCTCTTTGGCGACTTTGCGAAGAATCGAGTCGTCAACAAACTTACTCGTCGTGAAGTCAGCCGCTCTTTTGATCCAGCCGAGTTTCTTCTGTTTGCCAGCCATGTCGTTGAGATACTTTTTCGTCTCCATATCGATGAAAACATCGGTCTTAAGCTTTTTCACGACATCTTTCATGTAGGAAAGCTTGGCCTTGTCACCCACCTCTTGCAGGGCTCTGGTGTAAACCTGCGCGTACTTGAGAGGGTCGTTTTTCAGCAGTTTATGGGATTTGAGCCAGCCCCGGAAATACTTGACGTAGAGATCGGGGTTCTTTTTGATGGTCGCTGGGTTGCCGATATGCATCATGCGGGTTTTGTCGTACTTGCAGAGATCCTCGAGCCTGCGAACAAGACCCTTCTGTACGGCGATTGTGGTCTGGGGCTCACCAACAATGGCGGCGCCAGCGTTGCCGGAAATGAGGGCGGCAATACGCTCGGTCGCCCGGACGCTCAGGAGCGGGAAATCAGAGCTCTTGAGGCCGTAGGCCGGAATAACATAGGACTGGAACGCAAAGTCCGTGCTCGTGCCCTTTTTGTTGGCGAAGACCATGCCTTTTACATCTGCCAGGGTTTTCGCCTTCGATTTAACTGGCACCACGATAGCAGTTGCCGCGCAAATGTTAGCCGTCACGCCAATGGCCTGAACCTTGGCGCCTTTGGAGATAGCCGTCGTGAAGGGGGAAAAACCAGTCGTGCCGGTGTCCAGGTTGCCCTGAATAATGGCGTTGCGCATCAGTTTGCCCTGCTTGTAGTGGCCCACTTCGTAGTCGAGGCCCTCTGCCTTCCAGTAGCCCATCTTGTCGGCGATGATCTCGAACGAGCCCCAGAGGGAGCGGTGAGCGCCGATACGAAGCTTGGCGGCATCAGCCACAGTCACGCCCGAGAAGCCTACCAGCAATACCGCAGCCAGCAAGAAACCAAATATTTTTTTCATCTGGTACTTCCTCCATGTAAGTGAACTGCAAATAAGAAGCGGCAACTTCCGTAAATCAGATGAAACCAAGAGTTACATCACACCCCAGAGGGTTTTTGAGGAAAACTCTCCCTGATGAAGCGGAAAATATGCCCTCCAAAAATGAAACTAAACTTTGTCAATAAGTAAGAATATATTACACGAAATTCTGGAAATCCGCAAAAAATAATTTAATCAGACTAATTTGACCGAAAATCTTGTTCATACACCGATAGAACGAAAGATTCGCTCCAAGGGATTAAAATTATCCCCCTTAGAGGTTCAGAATCGCCGTGGCACGCACTGGCGATCCGGTTCCGCTCCTGATTTTGAGGGGCAGCCCAACGTAGAGAAACTCCTTGCCAGCCACTTCCTCAATGTTGGCAAGGTTTTCGGTGTTGTGGCGCTGGAGTTCCCGGCAGATGACATGGCAGGGAAACGTCAGCTCATTAGCGTTAATGGCCGCATCGATGCTAGGCGCATCCTGGCCAATATTGACCACCCCGCATTCGCGATAGAGAAAATCAGCCGCCTCTCGACCCAGGCCCGGATATTCGGAGATATATGCGTCACCCGGAAACGTTCGCTTGTAGTGGCCCCCGGTAAAGAGGACGGTTCCATCCTTGGGGGGTGTCAGCCCGAGGCTCGTGAGTTCATCCTGCATAAGAGCGAGCGATATCTCCTCTTTGGGCTCGACCTTTCCCGTAAAATCAAGCGCAATCCCACGCGTGAAGAAATTCGTCAGGGGAGATTGGTCAATATTGGGCGCCGTCTGGCGCTCGTCGATATGGCTCACCGAGTCGGTATGGGTCGGCCCGTGGTCGCACATGTGGAGCATCATCGCCGCATAGGTGATGTCCTTGGGCTTGATGGGAGCGTTCTCCATGTCTTCGTGGCGCGCGATGTACTCGATTTTCGTAGCCGGATGCCCGGGAAACCTCGGGGCATCGGTATAGATTTCCTGGCTGAGATCCACGATCTGGTACATCTTCCCCTCCCTTTTTAAAATAGAGGACTGGAATTCGACAATTATTAATTCAAGAGTTGTTAACTCAAGTTCAGTAATCTTTCGTTCAGCGGCGCGAGGACCTATGATTCAACAATTCAAAAACCGCTGCTAAGGCAACTGCCCAATTGTTGTCTAGGCAACCGCCTAGGCAACGCCACCCACCGTCACGTTATTTCCGGCTGGCGCCTCAAGCTCGGGAATGACCTTTTCCATGAATGTTTTGAGCTCATAAATCACCTCGTCCTTGGGCTGCTGGGCATAGTGCCATATCAGCGTGATGAACTCGGCGGGCACTATCTCGTAGGCCTTCACGAACTGCTCGGTCAGCTGATCGAGCGTGCCACCATGAAAAATTCCGCTTTGCTTGATGTTCTCGATCCAATCAATATTCGAGGTGTCGTCCGGGAATTGTGGGAAGAAGGGGACATAGAAATTCTGGTAAATGTCCTGATCGTATTTGCGAAGTTTCTCGTCATATCCTTTTTCGGAATCCGCAACATGGATCCAGCGGCACATGTTCTGGCGCTCGCCCAACACGAAATTGTGGCCAGCTTTCTTGCTCTCCTCCACATAGAGATGGCTAAACTCCTCCATTTTTTCGATCTTCGTGAAATATGTGGGGCGGAAGCCATGCCGCGCCGCGAACTTGATGGAGTCGGCACTAGCGCTAACTGCCTGAAAAACCGGGGGATGAGGGTCCTGGTAGGGAGGCGGGCAAACACTGATCCGCCGCACCCGCCCATTTTCGTCGATTTCCCCCTCGGCACCTGCGTCTCTAGCACTCTTCCAGGCCGGATACTCAATTCCCTCATCTATTGGATATGGCGCCTGATAAAATTCTCCATTCAGTTCGACAGAATCCTCTGTCCAGCATTTGAGAAGCATTTCCACCCGCTCCTCGAACATCTTGCGGTTTCGGATATCGTCTTTGCCGCCCAGGTAGCGGGCGACGGTCGCCACCGATTCGGAGCCCTGCCCCAGAATATTTGTCCAACGCGATTGATAACCGCGCGCCACACCACAGAAGAATTTTCCGTTGGAAATGTGGTCGAGAATGGCGCACTCCTCGGCAACACGAATGGGATCTCGCGCCGACATAACGTAGCCCAGGGCGCCGATGCGGGTGTTCTTAACATTGGAGGCCCACCAGGCGTTTAAAATTCCCGGGTTCGGGCCCACTTCATAGCCCTCGGAGTGAAGATGGTGTTCAATCGTACTAACGCCCCAAACGCCAATATCATCGGCCACTTTCACGATATCCATCCAGTCGTGAATGACCTTGTTGTAAAGCTCTTTATTTCTTCCAAGAGGACGCTTTTTTTCTCGATCCGCTCGATCCTCGCTGGGCAGCATCGGATAAAGTTGAACAATAACTTTCGGCTTGGGCATCTAATCCATCTCCCTTAAAAAAATTATGTTTGTCCGTTAGAAATTCGCAACGAGGGCACCCCGTCTTTTACTTTGTTCAAGAGTTTTATCAGCGTGAGTCTTTCCTCCTCGTTAAGACCCGACATCAATCCCGCGATGCGGTTGTAGTATTCGGGAAATATATTATCGAGCGTTTTCTTGCCCTTTTCGGTCATGAGTATAGAAAATCTCCGGCGGTCACCACTATAGAGTTTACGCTCGATTAAACCGTCACGCTCAAGGCCGGAGAGAAGCCCTGTCATGGTTCCTCGGCTTACGCCCGCCAGCTCGGCGAGTTTCGAGGGGCTTATGTCGCCATCAGGGACCTCGCGTAGCTCAAGGCGCTTGAGAAGCAAGAGCACGATAAATCGAGACTGAGAGATATTATAGCGGGAGAGGTTTTCATCGAACGCCGTGAGAACATCTGTTCCCGTACGCAGAAGAAAATAACACGCCTCGACAGCCGTGGGATCGAGTTCCGGAAACACTTGGCCCACGGCGTCGAGCAGATCCCTGGTGGGAAGCTCACGCATATAAAACATCGGCTACCTCAAGAATAACGTTGATGATATGGCCACATACTATATGGGGGCTTAACAAAAAGTCAACGAAACGAAAAATACGGGTGTTGAGCAAAATACGTTAAGGAGCCATACGTGATTTTTTTAAGCGGTCTATTCGAATACTTCCGGATTGGCGACATCCGGGGGCATGCGCCCTGCGAGGTATTCCGTGATGCAGTTCATCGCATGGCGCACGGTGTTGTAAATCGCATCCTCGCCCCGCCCGGCCGCATGTGGTGTGAGCACCACGTTCTCCATCGAGAAAATCGGATGGCTGTAATCAGGCGGCTCCGAGGTAAATACGTCGAGCGCGGCGCCTCGGATAGCACCTCGATCAAGCGCATCGGCAATCGCATCGAGATTCACGAGCCCGCCCCGTGATGTGTTGATAACAAACGCACCCGGTTTCATGAGCGCGAGCAAATCCTTGTCGATAAGATCTTGTGTTTCAGGCGAGAGCGGAACGTGGCAGCAAAGAAAATCGGCTTGTCTCGCCACCTCTTCAATTGGAAGAAACTCTGCTCCGACCTCAGCGGCGGCCTCTTTATTCTCGAGGGGATCGTAGGCAACGATTTTCATATCAAAAGCGGCGGCCCGCCTCGCCACCCGTCTTCCGATGTTGCCGAACCCAAGAATACCGATGGTCTTGCCCATCAGCGGGGCCATGGGGACCTGAACATCCCGCCAGGCGCCCTTGCGGAACCTCTCCTCCATCCAGGGCACCCGCCTCGCCGCCGCCAGTAGAATCGCCATCGTGTGCTCGGCCACCGAAACGGCGTTTTGCCCGACCGCATTGGTGACGACCACACCGCTCGCCGTGGCGGCGGACAAATCGATGGCATTCAGGCCGACACCTGAGCGCGAAACAATTTTTAAGTCAGGGGCGCTTTCAAAAACCCGGCGGGTATAGGGCTCTGCGCCGGCAATGGTCGCAACCACGCCGGGCAACTCCTTGAGCATATCCTCTTCAGTGAATTGCGGGCGAGCACCGTCTATGCGGATCTCAAGGCCGGTCGCCTCGGCCAGGGGGCGAAAAAGCTCGTCCGGATCATCGTAGTTCAAAACAAACGGTGTGGTGACCCAAGCAATGCCCTTTGACATTTCGCGACCTCGATTAAGCCCTTAATAAGGGGGCGTTGGCTGAAACGTGGTGACGACATCGACGATGGCAGCAAGCCCCGAGGCTCTTGCCGCCTCCAGTGCAGGCTTGAGCGCGCCTGGCTCATCAACGCGAATACCGAAACCGCCGCAGGCCGTCGCTATTTCAGCAAAATTGGGACTCTCAAAATTGCTCCCGTAGGATTCGCCGTAGAGGTTCGTCTGCTGGCCAACCATCTGCGAGAAAGCGCCGTCGTTGAAGACAACGAAAACCACGTTCGCCCCGTACTCACAAGCAGTGACAAAATCGCCAATCGTCATCAAAAAGGCCCCGTCGCCCGAGATGCCCACCACGTTTCGGTCCGGGTATTCAAGCTTGGCCACAATCGCAGACGGCAGGCAGAACGACATCGCGTTCCACACGCCCGACTGCATGAGCGATTCATGATGATGGATGGGAATATAGTAGCGGCTCCACATCTGGCTGTTGCCCACATCGCTGACAACCACATCGTCAGGCCCCACCCAGTCGGCAATGGACTCGATGATAAATCCAGGATGCACCGGAACGTTATCCCGCGAGCCGTCCAGATGGGCGCGGACGGCAGTTCGATACTCGGTGCGGATTCGGGCAATCTCGCTTTTGAGTTCCTCGTTGGGCGGCCGGGACTCTTTGCTCATTCGCTCCAAAAGTAGCGTCATGAACAATTTTGGGTCGGCCACGAACTCATCTTTTTTCGAATAATGCTCATCCTCAGCATTGTCGAAGCCAACGAGAATCCTATCGGAGGGCCCAAACGCCTCAAGATGATCCACCTCGGCGGTATCCGCCCTGAGGCCTATCGACACAATCAGGTCGGCGTCTTCCATAACATATTTAAATCGCGGGTCCTGCCGCGCCGGGGCATAATGTCCAGCCGCAAAGGGATGATCATCCCGTATTACGCCCATCGCATCCTGGGGATAGACCACCGGGATGGAAAACATTTCCGAGAGTTTGGCCAACTCCTCCATCGCCCCTTTGCGGATCACGCCCTTTCCCGCACAAAAAACGGGGAGCTTCGCGTCCAGGATTCGCTGGGCCACCTGCTCGACATCCTCTCGCGTCGGCTCGACCACCTCAGCCGGCTGAGAGCTGCTGACGGGATACGACACCCGCTCTGGCTGTAGAATAAAAGGCGCGTAGTCGGTAGCACGCGGAAACTCGACATGCACAGGGCCCGGTCGGCCGCTCCGGGCAATGTGGAAAGCCTTGGCCATGACGGCGGGAATATCCTCAAGACGCTCAAGGCGAACGCTCCACTTCGTTGCGTGTCGAAACATATCGACCGTGAACTCAGGGTTGTCCACGCCATGAAACGCCTCGCGCGAGGCGTTGAGGGGAACAGAGCCCGTGAGGTGGACCATCGGGGAGGCGGCGCCGTAGGCCTGAGCAACGCCAGCAAGCGAGTTGATGGCCCCTGGTCCGGCAGTCGTCAGTCCGACGCCAGGCTCTCCTGATATGCGGCCATAGGCGTCCGCCATCAGAGAGATATTCGGCTCCATCTTACAGGTGACTAGCTGGATCGATGGCGCCTGCCGCAATCCATCGTAGATTTGAAGAACGTGCGAGCCGGGAAGACAAAATACTTTTTTAACATTCTCCCTGACGAGGGCATCGGCGATCGCTTTGCCTGCGTGAATCAGTTCCTCATTTCCACTCATCTGTCTCCCCTCCTCAAAAAAGCCTGGAAAAAAAACCGCCAGGATGCACCCTAGCGGCTTTTAAAAAAATGGCGGGGCTGACGGGGATCGAACCCGCGATCTCCGGCTTGACAGGCCGGCGCGATAACCAGCTTCGCTACAGCCCCCACGTTATTCTAATTTGTCGCCAATTGGTAAGGCGAATCAGTTTATATGCCGCCGCCTTTTTCAAGTCAACATGCCCCACGCACCTTGGGCACCAACGAAACACACTTTCCATCTATTTGATTACAGTACAATTAGGAGTCATATAGCTTTGTGACGCTCTCGCCCTTCGACAACCGAACTATCCCCCGCTCGGTGATGAGGCCGTCCACCATCGAGGCGGGTGTTACATCGAAGGCCGGATTGAACACTTCCACCCCCTCGGGAGTGATCATTTTCCCTCCGATTTGCCGAACTTCCTCTTCCGGACGCTCCTCGATCGGAATCCCTTCCCCGCTTGGCGTGTCCAGATCAATGGTGCTGATAGGAGCGGCCACATAAAATGGAATCTTATGCTCACGGGCAAGAATAGCCACCCCATAGGTGCCAATCTTGTTCGCGACATCGCCATTCGCCGCCACGCGATCAGCCCCAACAACAACGGCACCGATCTTGCCCTGCTGCATACAATAAGCCGCCATGTTGTCAGTGATCACCACAACCGGGATATCATCGCGAGATAGCTCCCAGGCGGTAAGTCTTGCTCCCTGTAAAAAGGGGCGAGTCTCATCTACGAATACTCGGCTCACCTTTCCGTCTTGAAATCCGCTCCGTATCACCCCGGTGGCTGTGCCGTAGCCCGCCGTAGCCAGCGCACCGGCATTACAGTGGGTAAGAAGGCTCGTGTCCGGCCCAAGAAGCGCCGCGCCCCGGTCTCCAATCTCACGGCAGATGGCAATATCCTCGCGGTGCATTTCATGGGCGAGATCAAGAAGCTCTGCCGCCAAGTCTTCTCCAGTCGATTCGCTCTCGGCGATGGCCGCAAGCATTTTCTTTATCGCCCAAAACAGATTGACCGCCGTCGGGCGGGTGTCCGCCAGCAGCGCGGCGGCAGCATCGAGGGCAGCTACCTCCTCGGCCTGTGACAAATTTGCGCTACCGGCGGCGGCGAGCGCCATTCCATAGGCCGCCGCAACACCAATCGCCGGGGCGCCCCGCACCACCATATCCCGAATGGCGTCAGCCACCTCGGCCTCGGTGCGGCAATCGACGTAGCTTTCCTCCTCGGGAAGGCGGCGCTGGTCAATAAGACGGAGCGCGCCATCCTTGAATTCGAGCGTGTTGAAATTACCTTCGATTTCCAAAATTTTATCTCCAACCAGGAGCAGGGACTATCCGGTCAAAATTTAGGAGGCTTTTGTTATCAGAGCCGCCAGTTCGTCTTCAATGGCGGACAAATCCTCGTGAAGGATTCGAACCCTCTTTCGCTTCGAGCTTGCGCCCGAGACAATTACAACCTTGCTCTTGGGCACCCCAAACGCTTTGGCAAGTAGCTCGACACACTGCTTGTTTGCGGCACCATCCACAGGCGGCGCCGTCAGGCGAACCTTAAGGGCCTCACCGAGCACCCCCTCGATGGCCGCCCGCGAGGCCCGAGGCTGGACCGCGACCACGAAACTCACCCCCCCGCCGCCGCGGCGAGTGGGAATCACGATCCCTCGCTCTCGGCCTTTTTATTGATCGGAACGATGTTTGAACCACTTGACGCGGAAATTTCTGAAATATCGATATCGAGGCGCTGCGCCTCGCTCTCAAGAAGAGTTGTCTGAGTGCGAAGCAGCCCGGCAAGATCTTTGAGTGTTTTGTCCCGCAGTTTCTCAAGCGTGGCGACTTCATCCTTCAGGCGACGAGAATTCCATTCCGCCTCCTCAAGGATACGCGAGGCCGCCTCCTCAGCCTGGGCTACTATTCTCTCGGATTCGGCACGGGAATGATCTAGAGCAGTCTTCGAGTTGGTTTTCACTTCCTCGCGCAGTTCATTGACAGCCTGAAGACTCTTCTCAAGGAGACTTTCCTTGTCCTGCAATTCTTTGAGCCTTACCGATAATTTCTCATTCTCCTCGCTCAACTCTCCGTATTTGGTGTTCTGAATATCCACCTCGTCAGCCACGAACTGGAGAAAAGCGATCACGTCGAGCGTGTCATAGCCACGAAGTTTTTTCGGAAATTCTTGTGTCCTAATATCCGTTCCTGTCATTTTCATTGGGCGGGTCCTCCAATGCAGCAGTTCAACGCATTAAATTAGCGATGTCATAAAGGCTTCTGACCAGAAAACTTTGAAGAAACATAATTGCGATCAAAATAATGATTGGGCTCAGATCCAATCCGCCAATGTCGGGCATCCGACGGCGGACCGCGTAGAGCGCCGGCTCGGTCAGGCGATAAAGTATCTGGACTATCGGATTATCGGGATCGGGATTCACCCACGATAGAAGCGCGCGGATGATGATGAGCCACATGTAGAGCGTCAAAACGTACCCGATGAGCGTCGCACTCGCGCTGATGAAATTGGAAACAATAAACACGCATTACTCCCTTTTTGAAAACAGCGGGCCTAACCCTTCCCAAGCTCCGCGCTTCTATTGGTGGCAGCCATGATGGCATCGATGACTGCGGCGCGAAGGCCTCCCTTTTCCATCGCATGGAGCCCCGCAATGGTGGTGCCGCCTGGTGAGGCCACCATATCCTTGAGCCGTCCAGGATGCTCGTTCAATTCGAGCACCATCCTCGCGGCCCCCTGCACCGTCTGGGCGGCAAGCATCAACGCCTTGTCCCGGGGAAGACCGGCGCAAACCCCGCCGTCCGCCATCGCCTCGATGAATTGAAATACATAGGCGGGACCGCTGCCCGAAAGCCCTGTCACGGCATCCATCTGTGACTCGGGAACCTCGACCGCGAGGCCCACTGATTCGAGCATTACCCGGGCGGTGGCGAGATCCTCCTCGCTCGCTGCCCCTCCGGCACACACCGCAGCCGCACCGGCCCCGACAAGGGCAGGCGTATTAGGCATCACACGGACGATCCGGGCATCATTTCCGAAAATGTCTGTAAAACGAGTGGTCGTGGCTCCCGCGACGATAGAAACAAGCAGTTTTTCCGCCGTCACATCTTCTTTGAGGGATTCTAGAACCTCGCCCAGAATCTGGGGTTTGACGGCGAAAAGCACTACTTCAGCCTCTCGAACGGCCTCGGGGCCGCTGGCAACCGTTCGGTATCCCTTCGAGACGAGATACTCACGACGGGCCTCAAAGGGCTCAGCAACAATAATGCTCTCCTGAGAGGCGTAGCCTGCGGACACCATCCCGCCAGCAAGTGCCTCACCCATGTTTCCACCGCCGATAACGGCGATACGCTCCGAGCCCATCGAGATACTCCTGAAAAGATGAATAAACAAAAAATCGAACGAATAAGAGATTACTGGAATCTGTAACTCAAAACAAATCGAAGGCTTGAACGGGATAAAAGCTAGTCGCGGGCCCCGAAAATAGCCCTCCCCACCCGAACGCTGGTGGCCCCCTCCTCTATGGCCACCTCATAATCAGAGGACATTCCCATCGAAAGCCGGGCCAGCGAGGTGAAACCTGATTCGGCGGCCCGATCTCGAAACTCCCGCAACATCTGAAAATGGGGGCGACTCTCCTCGGGCTCACGGCCCAGGGGGGGGATGCACATCAACCCCACCACCCGAATTGAGGCGAGGCCGGAAATCTCCTCAAGAAGAGGCGATAGCTCGGCGGGCAGAACCCCCCCCTTCTGCGGCTCATCACCAGTGTTCACCTGAATAAACACTTCAAGCGGCTCTTGGCCCGACCCTGCCACTCGCTCAGAAAGCGCTGATGCCAGCGCGGCAGAATCAACCGATTCGACCACATCGAAAAGACCGGGCACCTGACGGGCCTTGTTGCGCTGGAGCGAGCCGATGAGGTGCCACCGCGCACGGGCCGCCAGTTCAGGATCAAGGGCCGCGCGTTTGTCCCGCGCCTCCTGCACCCGATTTTCCCCTAAAATCCGGACACCGCCCTCGATGGCCTCGGCAACGACCTCGGGCGGTTGTGTCTTGCTTACCGACACGAGTTCGACGTCCCCAGGCTGTCTTCCAGATTTTTTCGCGGCCGCTGCAACTCGCGCGAGCACTTCCTCGTAGCGCGCCTGGCTAAACCCCATCATCAATCCTCCGCCATAAGCGGCGTATTATACGATACCAATAATCGACAAGAGGCGCCCGGTCGGCGCACCATCCCGGCGATAGGAAAAAAAGCGGGCGGCCTCAGAAAAAGTGCAGTGGGGGGCCGTGCCAATCTGCCCCTCGGGCACCCCCGCCGAGCCAAGCTGAAGACTCACCGCCTTGGGCAAATCGAGCAGCCATTTTTCCGCGGTGACCTGCAAGCAGAACTCTCTCCAATCAGGATATCTTTGCCGAAAGGGCGGGATGCACTCGGCCCCGACTTCATAACATTGGCCCGAAATTCCCGGCCCAAGGGCCGCTATTAAATTTTTCGCCTCAGAACCATAGCGCTCCTTCATCCTGAGGACGGCGTTTTCAAGGATGCCCTCCTCCGTCCCGCGCCGCCCGGCATGCACTGCCGCCACCACGCGATTCACCGGATCCGCCAATAATACCGGCACACAGTCCGCCGTCTGGACAGCCACAAAAACGCCGGGCTTATCGCTCATTATTCCGTCCGCCCCAATATCCTCGCCCTCAATTATTTCATCGGCCTCAACCACGTCTGCGCCATGGACCTGCCGCACCTCGGCAACACGCGCAGGCCGCAGCCCGGCCACCTCGAAGAAACGGCGTCGATTCTCCTCGACACACTCGGGTGCCTCACCTTGGGCCTCCCCCAGATTGAGCGACCCGAAAGGCAGCTCGCTCACCCCGCCCTGCCGGGTGCTAAACGCATGGCGCAAAAAATCGCACTGCTCAAGCAAGGGAGAGAGGAGAAATTCGACACCCCTGTCTTCATGAATTTCAAGATGGCTCATCTGCAACACCCATCCACAGCAGACCAAAATTCATCTGTCGGAACCGAAGGGTCCCCAATGAATCTGATTATAAATGTACAGCCGCTATGTCTCAAGGAAATACACCCGGCCGCTTATTTTGAGGGGGGGGCCAGGGGGGCCGAAGCCCCCCTGGCATCTATGATGGGATATCCACCGCCCTACAAGGAGAGGATCTCCCCCAAGCGGCAGAGGGGGGGGTCTCAGTCAGCCTGCTTTCTTAAAAATGTCGGAACATCGAGTTCATCATCATCCAGCTGATAACTCATCGACGAATCTTTCCTGTTTCCTTTTGCCCGGACATAGGCGGGCACCGAAAGTTTTCTGCCGTCGGTTCCCGTCGACTCATTCGCCAGGGGTGGAACCTCCCTGATGGCGGTGCCCTGCCCAAATCCGGTTGCGATGACAGTCACCCGAATCTTGTCGCCCATTTCCGGATCAACCACCGAGCCGAAAATAATATTCGCGTCCTCGTGGGCCACCTCGTGAATCATCGAGCATGCCTCGTTCACCTCGAACAGCGACAAATCATCGCCGCCCGAAATATTGATCAACACCCCGCGAGCGCCCTGAATGGAGCCCTCCTCAAGAAGCGGGCTGCACATCGCGTTTTGCGCCGCGATAACTGCCCGATTCTCCCCGGAGCCGGTACCGCTGCCCATCAAAGCCATGCCACCCATGTCGCGCATGATGGTGCGCACATCCGCGAAGTCGAGATTTATCAAACCCGGCGTCGTAATGAGATCGGAGATGCCCCGACACGCCTGGAGAAGAACATCGTTGGCCTTCTTGAATGCCTCTTTCATGGGTGTGGTTCGCTCCACCATCCCCAGTAGGCGTTGATTCGGAATCGTAATGAGTGTGTTGACCGATTCCTTGAGCTCGGTGATTCCCTCCTCGGCCTGAGCCATACGCCGGGGGCCCTCGAATTCAAATGGCCGTGTCACCACGCCCACGGTGAGAATCCCGGCTTCTTTGGCAATACGCGCCAGCACAGGCGCCGCCCCCGTGCCGGTGCCGCCGCCCATCCCGGCGGTGACGAACAACATATCGAGCCCTTCGATGAAATGCGTGAGTTTCTCTGTGTCCTCCAGCGCCGCCTTGCGGCCCATCTCGGGGTTGCCGCCCGCGCCAAGGCCGTGCGTCAAATCCAGGCCAAGTTGGAGTTTTTCCGTGGCAAGCGATTTTTCAAGCGCTTGTGCATCCGTGTTGGCCACGACGAAGCTGACATCCTCCATGCCCGAGGCAATCATCGTGTTCACCGCGTTTCCGCCACCGCCCCCCACTCCGATGACACAAAGCCTGGCACGGCATTCCCTGGCCTGCTCCAATTCAAACATCATGTCGCTCATTGCTTTCTCCCATGCGTTTTGACCGCTTATCCCGCCAGTCGAAAAATCGAATCACTTAAAAATACTCGAAAGAATTGTCCTCAATTTGCCCCTCGCGAACCGAAACGACTCGTTCGTTCCATTCGATACAAGCCAGTTATTGCGGTTTCTTCCCGGGGTCTGCATGCTGTACATGACCAGCCCGACTCCGGTTGAGAACATCGGGCCATTCACCATATCGACCAAGCCGCTGATTCCGCTCGGCGCACCAAGGCGAACGGGAAGCTGAAGGATGCGCTCGGCCAGCACCTCAGTACCCGTCAGGATGCTCGCGCCACCCGTCAGGACAACACCAGCCGGGAGCAGGTCCTCATATCCACTTTTTTGAATTTCCCGCCGGATGAGGGTAAGGACCTCTTCCATTCTCGGCTCGATAATTTCGGCCAACATCTGACGGCTGAGCACACGCGGCGGCCTTCCACCCACGCTGGGCACCTCTATCTCCTCATCGTGATCAAGAACCGAGGCCAGTGCGCAGCCGAACTCTTGCTTGATGCGCTCGGCTTGATGGTCCGGGGTGCGAAGACCAATGGCGATGTCCCGGGTAACGTGATTTCCGCCAACGGGAATTACCGCCGAATATTTCAATGCGCCATTGCTGATGACCGCGATGTCGGACGTTCCGCTGCCGATATCCACTACGGCAACGCCCAGATCGCGCTCATCCTCGGAAAGCGCAGCCAATGAGGAGGCCAACGGCTGAAGAACAAGTTTCTCAACAGTGAGCCCGGCTCGCTCCACGCTTCGAATAATGTTTTGAATTGCGGGAATCGCACCGGTCACGACGTGGACCTTGCACTCGAGCCGCACACCGGCCATGCCTATCGGCTCGGTGATGCCCTCTTGATCATCAACAATGTATTCTTGGGGAAGTACATGGAGAATTTCATGGTCCGCTGCCAGCGTAACCGCACGGCCTTGTTCAATGACACGTTCGACGTCGGACTCATCGACCACCTTATTCTTGATTGCGACAATGCCGTTACTGTTGAAACTTCGAATATGCCCGCCAGCGACACCGACATGGGCCGAGCGAATGGGAATGCCGCTGATGAACTCGGCCTCCTCGACGGCCGCACGCACGGACTCGACCGTCTGATCGATATTGACCACGGCGCCACGGTTGAGGCCTTTTGAAGCATGCTTGCCCAAACCGACAATTTCGAGGGAGCCGTCCTCAGTCACCTCCGCCACGATGACGCAAATCTTCGACGTGCCAATGTCGAGGCCCACGAGCACGTCAGAGCGTTTCATCATCCTCTCAGCCCTCCATCTTGATTAACCGACCGAATGACAATCCGGCCCGGAAACGTAAGGTCCATGTGTAAAGGGGCGGCGGATTGTTTCTTCTCCTTCAGGATTTTTGCGGCCACCGCATGAAAACGGGCGGCTTGAGACGCCATCTGCTCTTCGCTTACCAATAGATTCACCTTTCCCCCTAGCGCCCGTATCTTAAAGTGGCCGCCACCGGCCGCCCTGACGGACAAACACTCCCGCCTTCCAAGCGGGCCCCCTGAAAATAAAGACGCTGCCGCGACGGCCACGCCGAATCCCGCTTTCTTAAGTTGATCTCCGGGCTTGACGCCCTTGCTTGAAAACCCTTCGAGAAGGGGTAGACAATTCCCCTTTGTTTCGGGGAGCGACCCGAGGATCACACCCTCTATATCCACAGCCAACCCGGCCTTGCGATCAATGAGAGCAACAGGCTCGCGCTCCTCTATTTCAATGCGGAGGGTGTTGGGCGGCGTTTTCCGAATACTCGTTCGGCGCACCCAGGGATTGGACTCGATACGGATACGGATTCGCTCTATATCCATCCCGAAAAGGTTTGCTCCAGATACGAGACCCGCACTTTTTACGAGCAACTCGGGCGCAAGAATTTTGTGTCCAACGATTTTTACCTCGCCCAGCACAAAGCGCGGGCTCGTCATCGCCCAACGTACAGCGTGGCCGCCAAGGAGAATGATCTCGACAAACACGAGAATGCCTATCGCAGGCCAAAGCCAGGCGCCTTTGGGCGCAGTGCGAAGCGCCTTGGTACGGGCCGCCGCCCTTCGTCCTTGTGCCGCCTGAGGGGCGAGCGCGCTCTTTTTATGCAAGCGGGCTCCTTTGCCTCGCATTTTAAATTTTCGCAACTTCAACGCTGGGCGGTTCATGATTCATCCTCCCCGATGACCTGAAGCTCCAGCACGAGCTCGATGCCATGCCGCCTCTTTATCTCCCCGCGCACGAAGTCGATTAGCGCGAGTACATCGGCCGCCCGCGCACCACCCCGGTTGACGATAAAGTTGCCGTGCACCTCACTCACTTCGGCGCCACCTATGCGCTTGCCTTTGAGGCCAGCTTCCTCAACGAGAAGGCCCGCGCGCGCGCCCGGAGGATTCCTGAAGATCGAACCCGCGCAAGGCAGCCCCCAGGGCTGACGCTCGCGCCGAGAGCGGGCGTCGCGCTGCAGCAACTCTCGTAATTTTTCAGGCTCTCCCTGTACCACCCGGAAGCGAACACTTGTGACGATTCCCGGCTCGGGCAAATGCGCGTTTCGGTAAGAAAAATTAATCTGCTGGGCGGGAAGCTCCGCGACACAGCCTTGCGCCAGGCGTACCCAGCGGACACTCTCGACCGCCTCGCCAATGAATTTCTCGGCCCCGCCTGCGTTCATCGCCAGCGCACCGCCAACCGTCCCTGGAACACCGGAAAGACACTCCACACCCTGCCACCCGCCCTCGGCGGCAAATCGCACCAGCGCGGGAATCTTTACGCCCGCCCCCGCCTCTATTGCGGGGCCGCCCGGCGCATTTTGATCAAGCGCAATCCCTCGAAATCCTTTATCGAGGCGAATCACGACTCCGCGCACACCACCGTCGCGCACAAGCGTATTCGCCCCGCCACCGAGCACCGTCATGGGTAGCGCCTCGGCGCGGCAACCCTCAAGCAGCGCCACGAGCTCCTTCTCATCGCCAGGCAGCGCGAGCGCATCTGCTGGCCCTCCCACCTGAAAGGTGGTGTAGCCTGATAGCGACTCATCGAGGCGAAACTCACAGCCCAGCCCGCTCAGTTTGTCCTTTAGGCCCATCGCCACATTCACCTCCAACATATTCGCGCTCACCCGGCCTTCTCCGTCCGGCCAGATTTTTTTTGCTCCATATCCAGCAAACTCTTGCCCACCTTCCAGACATCTCCCGCACCCAGGGTGAGGACCAGATCGCCGCTCTTAATCTCCAAGGAAATCCGGCGTGCGCCATCAATAAGGTCGCTCACTTCCTCACAAAACTTGTGCCCATGCGCTCGAACACCTTCCCCAATCGTTTCCGAGGAAACGCCCTCGATCGGCTCCTCGCCTGCGGCATAAATCGGCGCGAGAAACAAAACGTCCGAGTCGTAAAAAGCGGTGTGAAATGCCTCCCCAAGCTGCACCGTCCGGGAATATCTGTGGGGTTGAAATAGAACAACCAGCCGCCTGTCGGGCCAGGCTTCCTTGAGCGCGAGAAGGGTCACCCTAATTTCCTCGGGGTGGTGTCCGTAGTCATCCATAAATACGATGTTGTTGACTTCCCCAATCTGCTCCAAGCGGCGTCCGATGCCCGCGAAATCCCATAAACCCGCCTGGATGGCGTCGAAAGGAACATCAAGTTCATTCGCCACCGCCACCGCAGCCAGAGCGTTCATGGCATTGTGGCGCCCGGGGATACTCAGATGGATATCGCCCATCCTCTTGTCATGATGGCGGACAGAAAAAATGGCCTCCCCGTTGTCATAGCTATAGTTCTCGCCCACGTAGTCGGCCTGGCTCCCGAATCCGTAGGTATAAAAACGCCGCTCGATTTGGGGAATCAGCTCCTGAATGGTCTGATGATCCAGGCACAGAACGGAGAATCCGTAGAACGGCACTTTGTTGATAAATTCAAGGAAAGCCCCTTTAAGCGTCTCGAAGTCTCCGTAGAACTCCAGATGCTCGGGATCAATATTCGTGACAATCGATATCGCGGGCATAAGGCTCAAAAATGTTCCGTCGCTCTCATCTGCCTCGGCGACGAGATATTCGCCCTCCCCGAGTCGTGCGTTGGCCCCAATTGCGTTGAGGCGACCTCCGACCACCACCGTTGGATCGAGATCCGCCTCGGCCAGAACGGACGCCACCAGCGAGGTGGTGGTCGTCTTGCCGTGCGTGCCGGCAACGGCGATGCTGTATTTCATCCGCATGAGCTCGGCGAGCATTGCGGCTCGCCGCACCAGGGGGATTCTTTTTTTGCGCGCCTCGGCCACCTCCACATTTTCATGTGTCACCGCCGAGCTGTAGACGACGATATCGACGTCCTCAACATTATTGGCATAGTGGCCCACCACCACTTTGGCGCCGAGCCCCTGGAGCCGGATAACGGCCTCGCTCTGCGCGATATCCGAGCCGCTCACCTCATAGCCGAGATTGATAAGAACCTCCGCGATGCCGCACATGCCCGTCCCGCCGATGCCAACGAAATGCACACGCCGCGAATGGCGAAGCATCGGATGAGATTGCGACCCCAGTTTGATCACGTTTCCATTCTCCTCAAGCCGCCTGGGCCGTTTTTCGGCACAATTCGTTCACTTTTCCCGCCCCGTTGCTGGTAATAGTGTGCTGCGCCCGGCGCGACATCTCGGCCAGTTGCGAGCGATCAGCGTTCATTTCCAGCAAAGATTTCGCCAACGAGGCCCCGCTTAAATCAGATTGAAGAATCATTCGGGCTGCGCCCGCCTCGGCAAGCTGCCGCGCATTCATCTCTTGGTGACCGTGGGTGGCGGTGGGAAGTGGAATCAAAAGAGCAGGCAGGCCCATCGCCGCCACCTCGCCCACCGTCATCGCCCCAGACCGGGCCACAGCCATGTGCGCCCACCGATAACGCTCGGCCATGTCGTAGAGGAACGGGAGGACCTCACCCTCAACACCCGCCCTCTCATACGCGCCGCGCATCCGCTCCAAATCGTCTTCCCCCGTCTGATGCACAAACTCGAAATTGCTCGCCTGCTCGCCGAGAAGATCAAGCGCCTCGGCCACCGCCGTATTAATCGCCTGAGCCCCCTGGCTTCCGCCAAAAACGAGAACCCGAAGCGGACCTTCCCACGACGCCTCCACCCGCTCGGCGCCCTGCTCGATTTCATCTCTCAAGGGAAGCCCCGTCTCAACAACTTTTTCCGGCGAAAAATAATTCGCCGCCCCAGGCAGGCAAACGGCGACTCGGTCCGCCAACCTCGACAGAAGACGATTCGCGGCTCCCGGCATGGCGTTTTGCTCCATCAACACAATGGGCCGCCTCCTCAGCCATGAGGCAACTACCGCCGGCGCGCTGGCATATCCACCCACGCCAAGTACAACATTGGGGTTAAAGCGCCCGACAATACCCATCGATTGAAAAATCCCCCGAATCAACAAAACCGCGCCCTTGATCTTTTGAAGAAACGATTTGCCAAATAACCCGGCGGCCGAGATGGTCTCAAGCGGCAAACCCTCCTTCGGAAGCACACGCGCCTCAATCCCTCGCTCCGTGCCCACAAACAGAACACTGTGCTCGGGACCGGATTGCAGCCAGGCCTTCGCCACGGCAATGCCCGGATAAAGATGGCCGCCCGTTCCGCCCCCCGCTATCAATAAACGCATATCGCTCACGCCTCCCCACCAGGGTTCTCGCGGAGACTTGACGAGGACGAAGCTGACGAGCTCTGCCTTCCCGAAAAAGACACAACACCGCCGCCCGCCGCAATCGAAAGGAGAAAACCCATCGCCGCCAACGTCGTGACAAGAGAGCTTCCCCCCAAACTAACCAGCGGAAGCGGAACGCCCGTGGTGGGAACCAGTCCCGCAGCGACAGACATGTTGAACAACCCTTGAAGCGCTACGATCAGGGTGAGCCCCGCAGCAAGCAAGGCACTAAATGAATCCGTGCATTGCACGGCCACACAAATTCCCCGATAGAGAATGATTGCGAATACAATCGCAATAAAAATTCCGCCGATGAGTCCGAGTTCCTCGCCAACCACCGCGTAAATAAAATCCGTATGCGCCTCGGGAAGGTAAAAAAGCTTTTGCTTGCCCTCACCGAGCCCCATACCCACTATTCCACCGCGAGCCATCGCCAACAGAGACTGGACGAGTTGATAACCCGCGTTCTGTGCCACCGCGAACGGATCGAGAAACGCTAATACTCGTTGCCTTCGCCACGGGACCGCGAAAATCATCCAGTAGAGAACAGGCGAGACCAAAAGGGCGCACCCCGTCAAATGCCACCATCTCGCGCCCGCTATAAAGAGCATCATTCCTACAACGGCCGCGATTAAAATCGCCGTTCCCAGATCCGGTTGCGCGAGCACCAGGACAAGAACAATCCCCGTGAATACCACTGTCGGGAGAAACCCGTACTTGATATCCCGCAAACGCTCGCCTTTGATGGAAAGAAAATGCGCGAGAAAAAACACCAACCCGAGCTTGGCAAATTCAGCGGGCTGAACACTCAAGGGGCCGAGGGAGAGCCAGCGCCGCGCGCCGCCAGCCTCTTTTCCGATGCCCGGAACAAAAACGAGCAACAATCCCACGACAGAGGCCACAAGGGCGGGAAACGCCAGCCGCCTCAGATACCTGACATCGATTCGCGATATAAAAAGCATTAAAGCCACGCCAAGCGCCGCCCACATGATGTGCCGCTTTACGAAATGATATGGATCGCCATATCGATCCAGCGCAAGGATATGGCTCGTGCTGTAGATCATCACGATTCCGAACGCCATGAGCCCCAGGGTGCAGGTGAAAATCACGGGGTCGAGGCCGTTTCTGTTCATGAACGATCTCCTGCGGCAAGTGCTTTAACCATCTCGCGAAAAACATCGCCGCGATTTTCAAAATCTTTAAACTGATCGAAGCTTGAGCAAGCAGGAGAGAGCAGTACCGTCTCACCCGCCCGGCCTTCGCCAGCGGCCCGACGTACCGCCTCATTAAGCGTTTGAGCGTTTTCCACAGGGACGGCACCTTTAAAAAATTCAGAGAAGCGCTCTCCTGCCTCACCAATCACGTACATCTTCCTCACCCGATCCCTAGCGGGCTCCAGGAGCGGCGTCAGATCCGAGCCCTTGTCCTTCCCGCCAACGATGAGCAAAACACCACTCTCAACACTCAACAGACTCATTGCAGTCGCACCCACGTTCGTTCCCTTTGAATCGTTCACCCAGGTAACGCCGCCGATGTTCGCAACTATTTCCATGCGATGCGGCATACCCTCGAACCCTCGGGCCAGGCTCGCCATACTCTCGGCCCCCACGCCAAGGAAACGCGCGGCAGCGCAGGCCGCCAGAAAATTCTCAAGGTTATGAACGCCGGGAACGGCTAGCTCTTCAACAGCACATACCCGCTCTAGCTCACCGTCCTCGACAAGGTAGACGACACCATCATCGGCATATGCACCCCGCCGAGGAGCGTGTCGTCGACTGAAGGCAAGAGATTGCTGCTCGCCACCTGGGATATAGCGTGCGGTGAGCGGGTCGTCCGCATTGATCACCTTGGCGTCCCCGGGACCCTGGTTGGCAAAAAGCCGGGCCTTGAGTTCCGCGTATTCGCCCAGAACCGGATGCCGATCAAGATGATCGGGTGAAACATTCGTCATGATTCCCACCTTTGGCTGCAGCGACGGCGCCCATTCGAGCTGAAAGCTGCTCACCTCGCACACAAAAAAATCTGCCTCGTCCTCTTTATCCTCGACCACTTCAATCATGGGCCTGCCGATATTCCCGCCAACGGGAGCGCACAGACCGCTCTCCTCCAAAATTCCGCTCAACATGGCGGTCGTCGTCGTTTTCCCGTTCGTTCCCGTTACGGCGACGATGGGAGTCGAGGTGAGCCGAAAAGCGAGTTCAATCTCTGTAATCACTTCAGCTCCACCATCAAGGGCAGCGGCGATGAATGGATTTGTCGCCGGAATGCCGGGGCTCACGACAAGAAGATCACACTCTCGAAACGTGGCCTCGTTATGAGCGCCAAGCTCAAGCGTGACTTCGGCGGGGAGTTTTTCCGCCAGACCAATCGGCTCGTTCATGTCTGTTGCCACCACTTTCGCACCCCTTTTCACCAGTGCGGCGGCTACCGCCTGGCCTGTGCGGGCCATGCCCATCACAACGGCCTTGCGTGAGGGAAGGCTCTCCTTCCACGCCGCCGATATCTGCTCCAACACGTTGCGGCTCACCTCAACTTCAGCGTGCTCAAGCTCAAGAGCGCGAGCACAACCGCTACGATCCAAAAACGCACCGTCACCTTGGGCTCCGACCAGCCTTTTTCCTCGAAATGGTGGTGGAGCGGGGCCATGCGGAATATTCGCTGGCCCGTGGCCTTGAACGATGTAACTTGGACAATGACCGAAAGCGCCTCGAGGACGAACAATCCCCCCACGAGGAAAAGCAGGATTTCTTGTTTGATCGAAAGGGCGATGGTGGCGAGCGCTGCACCAAGCGGCAGCGCGCCAACATCGCCCATGAAAATTTGCGCCGGATAGGCGTTGAACCATAAAAACCCAAGTCCGGCGCCAAAGAGCGCACCACAAACGATGGCGAGCTCGCTTGCCCCCCGAACCGGGAGCACGAGCAGGTAGCGGGAGATCACGGCATGCCCGGAGATATAGCTCAAAACGAGATAGGCGCCCGCCGCCACCACGTAGGGGCCTATGGCAAGGCCGTCGAGGCCGTCGGTGAGGTTCACAGCGTTACTCGTCGCCACGATGACGACGGCGGCATAGGGAATAAACCAGATACCGATGTCGGGGTGAAAATTTTTGAAAAAAGGAAACATCACAACCGGCTTGAACGATGACTCGACCATTCCGCTCCAGAGGGCCCAGCCAACGACCAGCCCCAGGATGCCCTGGAGCGCGAACTTGCGAAGCGGGGTGACGCCTTTTTTGTCCTTAAAGACGACCTTCATGTAATCGTCCAGAAAACCCAGGGCCCCGAATGTGGCCAGCGTGAATAGAAACAACCAGACGTAGCGATTGCTTAGGTCGGTCCACAGAAGAACAGAGACCATCACACTAAAGAGAATCAGCATGCCGCCCATGGTGGGCGTTCCTGCCTTTGAGAAATGACTTTGGGGCCCATCGATCCGGATCTCCTCGCCGATTTGGCGCTTTTGGAGCATGCGGATCAGAATCGGCCCGAGAACGAGACACAACCCCATTCCGAAAACGACGGCCACCGCCGTGCGGAACGTAACGAAGCGGAATACGCTCAGGGCGGAGAACCATTCACTTAAAGATACGATTAGTGCATAGAGCATCAGTCCCTCAGCGCCTCTGCAGCGCGTTCCATTTCCATCGAGCGCGAGCCCTTCACCAGCACCCAGTCGCCCGGGAGGACCCATTCATTCGCCCAGGCGGCGGCCTCCTCGGGGGTTGTAAATACCTCGGCCTGCTCTAAGGGCATGCCTGCCTTATGCGCCTCGCCCACCGCGAGCCGCATCATCGGTCCCACGCCTGCGAGAAAATCGAGGCCCCCGCTCACCGCCTTGCGGCCAATTTCCATGTGCGCAAACTCCTCGTAGGCGCCCAGCTCCTTCATATCGCCAAGTATCGCGAAGGCCCGGCCCGCACCCTTTAGCTCGCACACCGTTTCGATTGCCAGACGGACCGAGGTCGGATTCGCGTTGTAGGCATCGTTGAGAAGATGCGCGCCGCCATGGAAAGACTCGACACCCAACCGCATAGAGGGGCGGGATGAGTTCTCCAGCCCTCGGACTATCTCCTCAAGCGAGCTGCCCAACTCTGCACAGGCGGCGGCCGCCGCCAGCGCATTCAGCACGTTGTGGCGCCCCACGCCCGGCAGGGAGACCTCGGCCTCTGCACCCCCCAAGTGAATGAAGAACGATGTTTCCCCTGCGGGCGACATCTGCACCCGCGTGGCATAGACATCCCGCCTCGCCTCAAGGCCAAATGAAACCACGCGGCCACCCGCATTGAGATGACGCTCGGCCAGAGCCTGGCACTGCAAATCCTCGCCCGGCAAAACGGCGACACCGCTCGCGCCCATGACCTCGAGAAGCTCTCCTTTGGCCTCGCGCACCGCCTCGATCGAGCCCAGCCCCTCAAGATGCGCAGGCGCCACCCCCGTGATCACGCCGATGCTGGGCGCTGTAATCTGAGCGAGCCTCGAAATTTCACCCGACCGGTTCATTCCCATCTCGAACACCGCGCGCTCGTGCCTGGGCTCAAGCGCAAGCACCTGAAGCGGCAGGCCAATGAAATTGTTGAAATTCCCCTCGCCCTTGAGGACACTGGCCCCCTCGGCCAGGATCGCGCCAATCATCTCCTTGCATGTCGTCTTGCCATTGCTGCCCGTCACCGCCACCACGGGCAGATCGAAGCGGCGCCGGTGATAGGCGGCCAGATCGCCCAGCGCCCCGAGCGTGTCCTCGACCTCGACCACGAACTTGCCGCCTGCCGCCTCGGGGGCGCGCCCCGGCCCGGCAAGACATCCCGCCGCCCCGGCCACCAGGGCATCTGCAAGAAAATCATTGCCGTCGAAATGAGGCCCGGCGATGGGCACAAAGAGCTCGCCCGCGCCAAGCGAGCGCGTGTCCGTGCCCACGCCCGAGGACGTCATCTCGGCCTCGCCCCGGACCAATTGCCCCGAAACCACCTTTTCAATTTCCCCTGCCGTAAATTGCGCTGCCATAGTTAGTTCCCATACCCCAGCGATTGAAGAGATTTTTTTGCCTCTTGGCGATCATCAAACGGATAGCGCCTGGTTCCGATTTCCTGATATGTCTCGTGGCCCTTGCCGGCGATCACCACCGTATCGCCAGACCGCGCCTCGGCTAGAATGCTCTGGATGGCCTCGCGCCGATCAACGATGGTGCACGAGCGCGCTCTGCCGCCCTCGACCTGATCGGCGCCTGCTTCCACCTCTTTTAAAATCGCCTCGGGCGCCTCTGTCCGGGGATTGTCCGAGGTCATGTAGACGCGGTCGCTGCCCTCAAGGGCCGCAATCGCCATTCGAGGCCGTTTACTCTTGTCCCTGTCCCCGCCACAGCCCATCAGCGTCAACACCCGCCCCCTCGTCACCGGCCTGGCGAATTCGAGTATCCGTGCCAGAGCGTCCTCGGTATGGGCATAATCAACCACAACAAGAAACGGCTGGCCGAGATCCACCTTTTCAAAGCGCCCGGGCACGCTTTTTAATTCACGAATACCCTGGGCCACTTCCGCCGGGGTAAGCCCCAGGGCAAGACAAGCCGCCGCCGCCGCAAGAATGTTGCTTACGTTGTGCTGGCCCGTCAGCGCCGACTCAACGGGGACATTTCCCTCAGGCGCGACCAAATCAAAGCGCATCCCCTCGGCGCTAATAGAAAGGCCCTCGGCCCGAACATCAGCCTTCTCGTTCATGCCGTAGCCGATGACCGCGCCTCTGATCGCAGCTTCATCAGCGATTTTCCACCCCCAGGGGTCATCTAGATTCAAGATCGAATTCTCGGGCGCCATCTCCGTGAAAAGGCGAAGCTTGGCCTGAAAATAACGCTCCATGTCACCGTGAAAATCGAGATGGTCCTGCGTCAAGTTGGTGAACACGGCAGCCTTGAATTCGCATCCCAAAACGCGACCTAAATCAAGGGCATGGCTCGAAACCTCCATCACGGCATGGCTCGCTCCCGCCTCAAGCATCTGAGATAGATAGAATTGAAGATCAGGCGCCTCGGATGTCGTTCTCGGATTTTCAATTACCTGACTCCCCACCCGGTATTGAATCGTTCCCATTTGGCCGGTCACACGTCCCGCCGCCCCGAGAATGGCGTCAATGAGAAACGTCGTCGTCGTCTTACCGTTCGTGCCGGTCACCCCAACCAAGGCAAGCTCCCCTGATGGGTGCTCATAAAAAGCATCTGCGATGAGCGCCATTGCCTCGCGGCTCGACGGAACAATGATTCGCGGAAAATCCGCCGGAATTCCATCGACCTCACGCTCAAGGACAAGCGCCGCCGCACCGGCATCAACGGCCGCCCTTGCATACTCGTGCCCGTCCACCTCAAAGCCTGGCACCGCGACAAAAAGATTCCCCGCCATGGCGCGCCGGGAATCGAATTCCATTCCACACACCTGGACATTTTCGGCACCCTCCACCCGTGCGCCGGAAACGGCCCGGGCCAATTCAATCAAATCCGCTGTCCGCTCTTCTGCCATCAGACTCAACCTCAACGCACCGACTCCGGGGAGGGCAACCGGTCATGCAGGACCCCCCGCACTTTTTTCACCACACGAAACACTTTTTCTCCGAATGAAACTTTTTCCATTCCCGGGATACGCTCCGGGATGAACACGTCGTCTCTCAGGGCCACCACCTGCGCACCCTTCGGCGGCACCCTTAAATAACGCATCGTTTGCCATGCGATTCGCTTCCAGACCGGCGCTGCTATCGTCCCGCCCCACGAAGCCCCTCCAAGTTGTCCGCCATCGAACATGACGATCAGGGCAATTCGCGGATTTTCGTAGGGCACGAAACCGGCAAACGATGTGATGAATTGATCTTTGCTGTAGCCTTTGACTCCCGGCATTGCCATCTGCGCGGTTCCCGTCTTGCCAGCGGCGCCATAGCCAGGCACCTCAGCCGATGCGCCGGTGCCGCTGCTGACGACTTTCCGCAGGACCGCAGCAAGGCGATTCGCGCTTCGCTCCGATATCACCCTTCGGGGCACGGATGGCTCGGTGCGGGGGAGAATGCGCCCCCGCCTTTCGAGTGCCTCTACAATCCGGGGCACCTGCAGCACGCCGCCATTTGCAATGGCGGCCACCGCCATCACCATCTGCAGGGGAGTTACACCGACCTCTTGGCCAATCGATATCGACGCAAGGGAAGTGCCCGACCAGCGCTTGAGCGGCCTAAAAATACCGCCCGCCTCCCCCGGAAAATCGATCCCGGTTTTTTTGCCGAATCCAAAACGCTGGGCCATCGCATGAATACGCACGGCGCCAACATCTTTGGCCATCTTATAAATTGCGATATTTGAGGACTTCAGCACAGCTTCCTCGGCGGTAAGCCACCCATATTTCTTGTGGTCATGCAGCGTGAACCGACCCACGCCGATCGGATATTTACCGTTTTCCGCAAAATAGCGTTTGCCCAGATCTCCGCCCGATTCGATATAGGCTGCCGCCGTCACAATTTTGAAGGTCGAGCCCGGCTCGTAGATGTCCTGGACTGCCGCCTGCCGCCAAAGAGCGGGGGCATAGCGTCCATAGACGTTCGGATTGAACCCCGGTACCGTAGCCATCGAGAGAACCCGACCGGTGCGCGGCTCGACCATTACCCCAATTGCCCGCCTTGCCCCTGTTCTTTTGAGTTGAATCTGCAACTCTTTTTCAACGATGTACTGGATGACCTCATCAACAGTTAAACGCACATCGGCACCCGGCTCGGCACGGGTCACGACAGTCGCTTCGGGATGAACCGAGCGCCCCCGGGCATCTCGCTGAATACGTATTCGACCGAGGTGCCCCTCCATTTCCTTCTCGAAAGCTGACTCGATGCCCGAAAGTCCGTTGTCGTCCACCCCGACGAAGCCGAGCAGCGAGGAGGCCATCTCGCGTTTGGGATAAAATCGACGGCTCTCGGTGACGAACCCCAGGCCAGAGACACCCAGATCGGTCACAAGCCGTTTTTGCTCCGGTGAGAGCTTGCGCCGCAGCCAAACGTAGCGGCCCCTGCTTTTCAATTTTCTTTTAAGATTCCGGCGGGAAACACCCAGAATTTCGGCAAGTTTGCGGGACAGCGCATCGGGATTTTTCACCGCCCTCGGATTCGCATACAAAGAAGGCGCATCCATGCTCACGGCCAGCGGGCGCCCCCGTCCGTCGAGAATATCCCCGCGTTTGGCGCGGACACTCAGGGTGCGGCGAAGCTGGCGATCAGCGTAGGCGACCAGTCGATCGCGATCACGTATCTGCACAATAAACAGCTTCACGGCGAGCGCACCGAAGCCGAGGCCAACGAGAGCGCCACACACGATCAGACGGATGAAGAAATTATTCTTCATGGTCCGCTTCCCGGTCCGGGCGGATAGGACGATATAAAAATTTAAAAAATATTTATGGGTGCCGAGCCGGAACCATTACATAAACAATCTGATTCGGCCTCGGGAAAACCATCCCCAGCTTATTTCGGGCTATTGTCTCGACCCGATCCAGCTGGCGAAGTGCTGCAATTTCAACCCGGAGGACCCTACGCTCCTGGGCCATAACATCACGCTCATTTTTTAAGCGAGCAACTTCGTATCCAATTTCCACCATCTCAAGATGCGGCCACGCCAGGGCGAGAGCACTCACCGCCAGGGAGCCAACAATCATGGCAACCCTTGAGACGGGTATCTGAAATTCCCATCCGGCCCAGGCCTTCTTACTGCCTTTCGGGCCGCGCCCGCTCCTGCGGAGGCGCCACATCGCTTATTCGGCTTCCCTTTTCTCCGCCGCCCGGAGTTTTGCGCTACGGGAACGGGGATTCGCCGCGACCTCAGCATCACTGGGCCTTACGACTCTGCGATTTAACAATTTAAGCGTCGCCGGAGCGTCATCGCCCGCAGCATCGCGGCCAGAGGACAACTCGCGGAATACGTTCTTGACGATTCGATCCTCAAGCGAATGAAAACTGATGACAGCGATGCGCCCCCCGGGCCGCAATAAGTCCACGGCATCCCGCAGGGCTCCTTCAAGAGTTTCCATCTCTCGATTCAGAGCGATGCGAAGCGCCTGAAAGGTTCGCGTGGCCGGATGAATGCGCCATCTCGCGCGTCCTCCGCCGCCGCTACGAGCGACGGCAGAGACAACCACTGCAGCAAGTTCTTCGCAACGCTCCAGTGGCTTGCGCGCGCGGGCCCGCCCGATCGCCCGCGCGATAGCACGAGATTTTCGCTCCTCGCCGTATTGATAAATAAGGTCCGCAAGTTCTTTTTCAGGAAGCTCGTTCACCAGATCGGCCGCCGTTGGGCCGCCGCCCTGATCCATCCGCATATCGAGGGCATCGGGCGAGTCCATCCGGAAGCCGCGGCCCGGGGTGTCGAGTTGTATCGAGGAGAGACCGAGGTCGAAGAGCACGCAATCGACCGCCTCAAAACCCTCGCTAGCAACGACGCGCTTGATTTCGGAATGGTGGGAATGGTGGATCCGAGCACTGGGCCCAAAGGAGGCCAAGCGCCTGCGCGCTGCAACTACCGCGTCTCCGTCCCGGTCACAGCCGATCAACACACCCGATGGTTGAATCGCCTCCAGAACCGCAAAACTGTGCCCTCCTCCGCCCAAGGTAGTATCCAAGGACACAGCTCCCGGAGCTGGCGACAGGAAGTCCAGGACTTCCCGAACCATGACCGGAACGTGAGACGTGTTCATATTCATCTCAAGGAGCGGCTGCCGCTTTGAGGAGCGGTAGCCGTCCGTTTGAATTTGGGCTAATGCGATATTCACCTACAAAGCCCCCCCATTTGAAGCTTTGTGCTGGAATCTAAAACTCCAGCTCTATCTGGCCCTCGCCGGAACCCTCGCCGGGTGTTTCGAGTTCCGGGAGCTCTTCTTGCATCATTTGCTCCCAGCGCTCCCGGCCCCAGATCTCGAATTTGTTTTCGAGTCCGACGATGATGGCCTCTTTCTCGATGCCTGCCGCCTCCCTAAGGCGAGCGGGCAACAAGATTCTCCCCTGCTTGTCTACTTCTACGGGCGCTGCCTTGCCGTACATCTGCCTCACGTAGCGCCTTACCGCCTCCCGGTGGGTGGGAAGCTCGCGAAAGCGGTCGCTGAACCTTCGCTGCCACTCCTCTTGGGGATACGCGAAGATGCACCCGTCCATATCAAGCAAAATGAGGCGATCCCCGAAGGTTGCATTCAAATATTCCCTGAACCGGGCGGGGATGCCGACGCGCCCTTTCGCGTCTATTGAAACTGCATGGGAGCTAATAAACATGTCTTTGTTCCCCACTGCCCCCCACATTTCACCACTGAACAATCCACATATAACCTCTTAGATAGGGGGTGTCAACATGAAAATGAAGAAAATCAAATGAAATCAATTATTTTTGAAGATAAAGGCGAGCGGCATCACACTTTTCTCGGATGTTCAAATAAAGTAAATGGAGGGTCGAGAAAAACGAACATAAAACGATACATACAAATTATATTGTTATTTTACAACATTTAAACGGGGAAGGCACAATATATTGTGGTGGTGGTGTAAAGTGGGGGAAAAAAATTAAGGCGAAAGAAATGCAGCCTTATGTGCGAGATGTGGCTGTGATCGAGATATCCTCCCAGATACCGATGCCTCCTTCAACAACATATGAATTTGATGCCCAGGAGCCCTCGCCCAGCGCCATATACATGGCCACCCCGCCGCCGCCCGGGGAGACCAACCAGAGAAGTGTTGACCCTTGTGGACGGAAGTCGACCTGGGGACGGATTAAAAAGAATGTTCCTCGGCGGGGAAGATGCCGTCCCGAACCTCTTGACAGAAACGCTCCATCGCCTCAAGCGAATCTCCACCCAGGTCGGCGTAAACCTTGACAAATTTTGGGGTGAAATCCTGAAAAAGATTTAGCATATCATGTGTCACAAGCACCTGGCCGTCACATTCGACCCCAGCGCCAATGCCGATAGTGGGAATATCAATTTCACGCGTAATCCGCGCGCCCAGCGGGGCGGGAATTCCCTCCAATACAACGCTAAACCCCCCCCCTTCCTGAACAGCCACGGCATCTCGAACCACTTGATCCGCATCATCATCTTTTTTCCCTTGCACCCGAAAACCACCAAAATGGTGCACACTCTGCGGGGTAAGCCCCACATGCCCCATCACCGGAATCTGACACTCAACCAGCGCCCGGATATCGTCCTTCACACGCACCCCGCCCTCAAGTTTGACCGCCTCGGCCCCGCCTTCGCGAATAAGCCGACCCGCATTCAAAATTGTTTCGCTACGGGTGACGCCAAAGGAAAGAAACGGCATATCCGCCACCAGCAGACCGTTTGGCCGTGCCCGGCTCACCGCTTTAGTGTGATGAACCATGTCATCTACCGTGACGTGCGTCGTGTCCGGGTAGCCAAGCACCACCATCCCCAGACTGTCGCCAACTAGGATAACGTCCACTCTGGCAGCATCCACCAGCTTGGCCGTCGGATAGTCGTAAGCTGTCAGCGAAGTGATTTTCGTCTTGCCCTTCCGGGCCCGAATTGTCTTTGTAGTGATTTTCCTACGCGTGGAAACAGTGCTCATGGTCGCTCCCTTTCCTAAAGGTGAACGCCTACCTAACGTTAATTTGCGGGCCGATTTCCTCTAAAACCTCCGTCCAGGTCCCCACAGGATCCCGGCGGGACCCCAAATCGTAGATATGCAGAGAATTTGTGTCAACAAGGCACCAAAGGAAGCTAGAGCTACCCGCTACTATCAAACGGTCGGAGCTATCCGGTTTTGCGCATACGGGGTTTTTCTTTTGGCCTATCAGTGTTTATGGGCTCGCGACCCTTCCTACTCGGCACCATTACTTCAATTATAGCGCTGCGCACATTTCGAGCTTCGGTGAAGCCCGGATCGATATCGAGAGCCTTGTCGAGGTTGGCAATGGCAGATTTGTAGAGCCTCATTCCTACTAGCGCTACAGCTTTGTTGTAAATTAAAACCGGATCGTCAGGATCGAATGCTAGTGAGCGGTCATAGGCGTCAATGGCTTTTTTATAGTCTTTCTCCTGGCGCGCCGAAATACCGATGCGGTTATATACATGAAAATCTTGGGGCCGCTGATCGATGGACATGGCGGTTTTATGGTGCTGCTCAGCCCGCGTCTCATCCCCGAGGCCTCGGTAACTCTCGCTCAAGCCAAAATAACCAGATACGCTTTTCCCATTCGCAGCGATGGCGCCATTGAACTCATTTTTTGCGCTGCTGTGTTTCTCTCGTCGTAGTTTTTTGTTTCCACGATAAACGAAGGATCGCTCGCGGTGCATGAAACTCTTTCTCGACTCCGGGTCGATCTGCTCGGCCTTGAGTAGCATTTCCTCAGCGGCATCACTCTCACCTCGGGCAAAGCAAACCTCGGCTAGGTCGAAGTAAAGCTCGACGGAATCGCCGTGCTCTTTCATGAGATCGAGAAATACTTTTTCTGCGCCCTCACACTGGTCGTCCTCGAGCATTTCAAATCCACGCTCTTTTGAACTCTCGGAGGCACAGGAGATGGGAAGTTCTCCAGCCACCTCGTCGTCACAGTAATCATCAATGAGTTCAAGGTCAGCACCAAGTTTCTCCTCAATCTTGTCTGCGATGGTGACGATCCTCATACCTAGGCTCTCCTCAAGAACTTCCTGGAGAATTTCAGTCGATATCGGCCGCTCGATGATGCCGTTCGCACCCATCATGGAAACACGCTTGGCGAGCGCCTCTTCGCCCTGTGTGTAGAGAAGGACAATGGGCGTCTCCTTATTTTTGCCCTCCTGACGGATCAAAAAAAACAGATCGTAGGCATTAGTTGCGTAAAGCGAGGTTGAAATGAGAATGAGCGAAAATTTCTTGTGACGACCCGTGCGGAGAATTTCTGTTGAATCCTCAAGGTATGTCACGTCCTCTAGCTGGAACTCTCTGAAAGCACGGCGCAGATGCGCCTTGCTCGCGGCACCGCTTGCGGCAACAAGCACCCGACTTTCTGGAGGGAATCTCTCAATATCCATTTGTGCCTCCTCCGGCGTTGGTCATTCGATAGCGTTTGGGAAAAGACCCTGTCAGCCACCCCTATAAAGCAACCATCTAAGTAGAATTTATTCACCTGAGGCCGAAATCACTGTAACCTGGACTACAAATTCGAGGGACATTCAGGATATTGGCGGGAAAATGAGGCTAACAGTGATTTGAATTACATAAAAATCGAGCCGAGGCGGATCATGTAGCATCCGTACCCTGAGATTATTTCGCATCGCAGGCGACTTGCGGAAATCTTCATGATGGAAATATCTCAGTGCGTACTAGCCCAAATGTCAGGCTATCATTAGATCAATTCTGTGAAGGGTTCAACATTCGGGTAAACAGTGACTCTCTCACCTTTTTTTCCGACTACCGAAGATTGGAAATATTTCGTGAAGAACTAATTGATCTAATTGGTTTTCCTGTTTCATCGGACATAACTTGGCATTTTGAATTTATTACTCGTTCACCACCCCCTGGGAGGATCACACGAAACTCATTTTCGTAAGACAAGCCGGAATTAACAGCCACCCAATAGGCTTTTCTTACCAAATCCAGATCATCCGGATGAATTCTCTGCCAAACCACTTCATTTACCGGACGAATTTCTTCGGGTACGAAACCAAAAAATCGATACAACTCATTAGACCAAAATATATCAGCAGTTTGAATATTTCTTTCCCATACGCCTATTTGGGCGACTTTTTGTGTCTCATCATTAATTTCAATTTCACGATAAGTCCTTATATTATGTAACATCCCACCTAAATACCCAGCAATTGAGGAAAGAAGTTGAAGATGCTCTTTAGTGAAGGCTCAAATTTTGGCACTTGAAAGTGATACATGCGCTATACAAATACCATTTTGCTTAATAGGCATATAAACAATATTCCTGACCATAATTAGCTATTCCAAGAGCACGCAAAGGGGAATCCACATCGAGGACATTATCAAATACTATAGGTTTATTTTTTTGATAAATTTTTCCATAGAGCCATTATTAAATAATCCCCATCAAGTCTGAATAAATTAGTAGGTGGGAATAATCTGAATCTACATACAGTTCTTTAGTTCTATTGAAATATTTCCCTAAAGTTCTCTTGAAAGAATTGCAACTTTTTTTCATTAGGTGCCCGAGGAGAAATGAATATGTGCGTAAACCAATCTGCAACCTCAAGGCGGTTGACAGTATTGTTATTGACCGGGACGATGAAAAATTCCTCCAAATGCTGCCTATGCCCTCAACACCGCCCTAAAGAGGAAATCACCCAACGAAGCAAGCATCAATGCTATTCGGCACCTTAGTATGAGCGACTCGAGGCTATGGCTCCTTAATGATAAGCTTGGCGGGAATTTCGATTTCATGGATTTTAAGGCAAGCGATAGTATTGAAAACATTATAATTGGAAAGATTATTTGGGTCTTGCAAAAATTATTGTAGCCACCAAATCCTTGAGTTGCTCCAGTAAAATTGAGAACTGAATATCATTACTAGTCTTCTGCCAATAACTTCTAAGCCAAGTCAGCTTCCTAGCCCACGCCAGAAAAGCAGGCTGCCAACGACAATAAAAACCAACGACAAAAATGCTTTCATTTTCTCGCCGTCCACCCGGCTATTGATGAAAGGAGAGACCTGCCCACCACAGGCAACAGCGGGAATCGTCATAAACAAGATGTTCCAATGCACCTTGAGCTCGCCTGAAGAAAACACATAAGCGTGTACCAAAGTGGCCATGAAGGCTGTAAAGAAGACGATCATGATACCAGTACCTACTGCCACCCGGACGGGAAGACGGTTCCGAATAATCAGCGTAGTGGTCGTCAACTCGCCGATGCCAATGCCAGTCAGGCCGACCAAAATACCACCCATGACCGACCAAGCGTAGCCAATGCGCCCGTGCTCGTAGTGGTACCAGTAGCGACGACCGAGAGAGTCCACTCGGGTCGGAGAACCTTGACCTTCCTCGCTCTCCTCGCCATGTATTCCTCCCGCGAGAAACGAGTAGAGCATCAGCCCTGAGAGGACGGTCATCAACCCCCCCAGCGCCCCAAGAATGATGTGCGAGGGCACCGAGTGGGCTAGAAAACCGAAGCCCATCCCCACCGGCACCGAAACAGGGAGCACCTTTTTCACGATGTCGAGGTCAATGAGATTGCGCCGAAGATAGCCAATCATGGCGCTACCAAAACCAAACAGCTCAATCGAGAGAGCAAGAAATATCGCCTCGATAGGCACGATCATCACCCCTGCGACGAGGGGAAACACCAGAATAAATATCGGTGTAAAAAATACAGCGCCTTCAACACTTGAACTAGTCGCTATCAGACAAATGCAAAACGCAATCGGGAGCATCCACCAAAACTCGAATATGTATTCAATCACTGCCTTTTCTATCCCCCTGGTTCAAATTCGATTGCATCATTTTCTATTCAGGCTTAATCGTACCGCGCGCTAAGACCTCGGCCATCCGGATGACCTCTGTCGCCTCGGGAACATCGTGAGTTCGGATGACATCCGCGCCGCCCAGCACAGCAAAACCTTCAGTCAATTTAGAGCCCATCATGCGCGCCTCGGCCTCCTGGACCCCTGTTGCCTGTCCGATGAAGGTTTTTCTCGACACACCGATAACCAGCGGGCGCACCATTTCGTTAAACAATGTGAAGGACCTTAAAATTTCCAAATTATGATCCCAACTCTTGCCGAACCCGATGCCGGGGTCCACCCAAACGCTCCCCACCCCGCCCCGCTCTGCCGCAGAGGCCCGCTCCTCCAAGAATTCGGCCACCTCACGAACAACATTTTCATATACCGGAGCCTCCTGCATCATGCGCGGCTCGCCCTTCATATGCATCACGATCGCCGCCGCGCCCACCTCTGCTACCACCCGTATCATTTCCAGATTCCCAAAACCACTTACGTCGTTCACGATATGCACGCCTGCCTCAAGGGCAGCACGGGCTACGATAGGCTTCCTCGTATCGATAGATACGAGCGGACCTTGGGTCATATCGATTTGCTCAAGGATGGGCATCACTCGAAGGAGCTCCTCGGTATCGTCCACCTCGCCCGAGCCAGGTCGAGTACTCTCCCCGCCAATATCGATAATGTCGGCCCCCGCTTCACTCATTCGGGTGTACATTTCAAGCGCCGCCGAGAGTTCGTGAAACCGGCCACCGTCAGAGAAACTATCCGGAGTGACATTAATGACGCCCATCACCCGTGTTCGGGTGAAATCAAGCCGCCGACCCCGGCAGTCAGCCTCCTTTGGAACGACCTTCTCACCCGGAACAAAAGAAAGAATTTTCTTCAAACCCACACCTCTGGCGGAAAAGGAGTGCCCGTCTCGATTATTAGCTCCTCACCCACCCACTTTTTTCGAAACTCGCCAGCAAGATAAAGCGACCCGGCCACAATGACGAGATCATCCTCGCCAGCCACTCTAAGGGCCACCTCAAAGGCCTGCCAAGGGTCGAGAAATTCCGAAACTCTCGCCGCCCCGGCATCTCGCAAGGCCCGGGCGAATTTCCCCGGCGCCAGACCCGGCCTCGGCGCGCCGCCCGGCGGGGCGGTCACGAAGAACCGCTCCCCCTGTCCAGCAAGCTCCTCGGCCAACCCTAGGTAGTCTTTATCGCCAATCGCCCCCAGGACGAAGAGGCGGCGCGAGAGGGGCCAGGCGGTGAGTGAATCGACAAGTGCCCGCGCCTTGTCTCGGTTGTGGGCCCCGTCGAGTATGACGGCGGGCTCGCCAGGCATGCGCTCGATCCGGCAGGGTAGACGGGCCACATAAAGCCCGGTGCGAATGTCCGCCTCCCCCACGCCCAAAAGGTGGCACGCCCCTGCCGCGAGCGTAGCGTTCATCGCCTGATGCGCACCGATCATTTGGGTGCGAACTCCCTCCCAAATCTCATTGCCGCCAAAATCAAGATCAAAAAGACATCCCGCCTCATCCATCTCAAAACCCGCCACCTCGGGCGAGCGGTGCCGCTCGGCATTTCGCTCGCGGGCCGCCACAACGACCTCATTTTCCGCCTCGGGGGCCAGAGGCGCTGTGATTACCCTTCCGCCCGGCGTGATGATCCCGGCCTTGTCCCGTGCGATTCGCCCAATAGTATCCCCTAGCAAATCCGTGTGATCGAGGCCAATCGGCGTGATCACCTCCAACACACCGGGCCCCACCGCGTTGGTCGCATCATAGGTGCCGCCCAGTCCGGCCTCGAGAACGATGTATTCGCACCCCTCCTCCCCGGCAGCAACCAACAGCAGCGCAAGAGAGCTTTCAAAAAAAGAGGGGGGGCCAACCTCATCTTCTTTAGCCATTGCAGCGGCCACATCGGCCACCCGCGCAGCGGCGCGGCCCGCCGCCCCGGCATCGGCCAGAGCGCCCCGAATCCAGAAACGCTCTGCCAGAGAAGTCACATTCGGGGAAAAAAAAGCCGCCGTGGGGCGCCCCGCCGCCTGAAGCGACTCGGCAATCATCAGCGAGGTTGAGCCCTTACCGCTTGTCCCCACCACGCGGATAATTTTGGTGCCTTGAAAGGACAGCGCCAGGCGCTCTAAAAGGCGCTCCATCCGGGCGAGGCCGGGGCCCTCGACGCGGATTCCCTGCGAATTGAAATGTGGTCGCCAGCGTTTTTTGGGAATCGCAGCAAGCGCGTTCAAAAAAACCTCGACCCTGCGATAAATCTCAGGCGGAGCCGCGGTTTCTTGATCACGGAAGATCGTCGAAAGATCGGATAGCTGCATTTTAGTGGCGGAAGTGGCGCCTGCCGGTGAACACCATTGCGATACCGTGCTCAGCGGCGGCTTCAATCACCTCATCGTCCCGCTTCGAGCCGCCCGGCTGCGCGATGGCTTTGACCCCCCGCTTGGCGGCCTCATCCACCCCGTCCCGGAATGGGAAAAATGCGTCCGAGCCAAGCGCACACCCTTCTAGGGGGAGCACCGCTCGGTCAGCGGCGATTCGAGACGAGTCCACACGGCTCATCTGGCCAGCGCCGATTCCCACCGTGCCGGCCTGATCGGCGAGGACGATGGCGTTGCTCTTCACATGGCGCGAAACCGTCCAGGCGATATGAAGCGCCTTTTCCTCATCCGCCGTCGGCCCGCGTGGGGTGACGACTTTCCACTCGAACTCCTCTGCCGACATGCTGTCGGGCGTCTGGACAAGGACCCCGCCGGGAACGGCGCGGTAATCGAGTCCCTCACGCTTCTGCGAGGTAAGGCCGGGAAGCCGGAGGATGCGAAGGTTTTTCTTTTTTCTAAAAATCGCGAGCGCCTCCTCGTCGAACTCGGGCGCAATGACCGCCTCGACGAAAAGCTCGCGCATGGCCTCGGCCGCTGTCGCGTCCACCCGGCAGTTATAGCCGATGATGCTGCCGAAGGCCGACACCGGATCGCAGGCCAGCCCGCGCACATAGGCCTCGGCCGGAGTGTCCGCGATGCCAACGCCGCAAGGGTTCGTATGCTTCAAGATGGCGCAGGCAGTTCCGCCGAGATCGGCGATGAGTTCAGCCGCCCCGGCAAGGTCAAGCAGGTTGTTGTAGGAAAGCTCTTTTCCGCCCAGCACCTCGGCATCGGCGATGGAGAGCCCCTCCGCCGCAGAGCGGTAAAAAGCCGCTCTCTGGTGCGGGTTCTCACCGTAGCGCAGAACCTGCATCCGCTCGAGCCCGAGAGAGAGGTTTTTGGGAAACAAATCGTCATCCGCTTCCTCATCCGCACCAGGTTGCGCATCGAGGCCGGAAAGATAGGCGCTGATGGCCGCGTCATAATCCGAGACATACCCGAAGGCTTTGCGCGCCAAGTTGCGCCGCAGATCATCAGAAACCGTCTCGTCTTTTGAGAGCTGCTCGATGACCTTAGGGTAATCCTCCGGATCGACGAGAACGGTGACACGCCCGTGGTTTTTCGCCGAGGCGCGAACCATCGTGGGGCCCCCGATGTCGATTTGCTCCACAGCCTCGGCCGGGGTGACACCCGGGCGCGCGATGGTCTCTCTGAAGGGATAAAAATTAACGGCAACCAGATCAACTGGCTCGATGCCGTTGCCCTTCATCTCCTCGGCCTGATCGGGCAGGCGGGCCAGGATGCCGCCCAGCAGTTTGGGATGAAGTGTCTTAACGCGCCCGCCCAAGATTTCGGGCTGGCCGGTGTAGGCCGACACATCCGTGACCGGAACACCCCCCTCGCGTAGGGCCTTGGCGGTGCCTCCGGTGGAGAGTATTTCCCAGCCCGTCTCGCTGAGCATCTTACCCAACTCGGTGGCACCTTTTTTATCACTGACACTGATGACTGCTCTTCTCTTCTCACTCATGGCTGATTGTCCTCCCGCCACACTTCGTACCCTTCGGCGAGTAGCTTATGAACCAGCGATTCGAGATGCTCGCGGCCGCGAAGCTCCAGGTAAAGCGTGGAAACCGTATGGTTGATGGGCACGGCCGTTGACATCCGGTCATGCTCGATATGAATGATGTTCACTCTTTCATCCGCAACAATGCGTGAGAGATTCATGAGCGAGCCCGGCACGTCATGGAGAACAACCTGGATTCGCGCATAACGGTTTTGGAGAGCGAGGCCCTTGCCGATGATCCGCGAGAGGAGGTTCACGTCGAGGTTGCCGCCGCTGATGAGGGCGACGACCTTGCCGGTGACGCGGACCCTGCGCTCGACCAGCGCGGCAAGGGGCGCAGCGCCAGCCGCCTCGGCAAGCATCCGCTCGCGCTCCAGGAGGCTCAGAATTGCCCGCGCCATATGGTCGTCATCCACGGCCACGACCTGATCCACTAGTTTTTGGATCAGCGGAAAGCACAGCTCGCCCACGCGCTTGACGGCAATGCCGTCGGCGATTGTTTTGATGGTATCCGTGGCGACGATCTTTCCCGCATCCTTCGAGCGGGCGAGCGAATCTGCCCCCGAGGCCACGACGCCGATTATTCGCACGTCGGGCCGCCGGACTTTCACTGCCGCCGCGAGGCCCGCGATAAGCCCGCCGCCGCCCACCGAAACGATAATGGTCCCCACCTCGGGCACTTCGTCGAGAATTTCGAGGCCCACGGTGCCCTGGCCCGCAATCACGTCCGGGTGGTTAAAGGGAGGAATCATCGCCAGCCCGCGCTCGGATTCAATCTTTCGGGCGCGATCATAGGCATCATCGAAGGTAGGGCCGAACAGTTCCACCTCGGCACCCAGCGCACGTACGGCGTCGAGCTTGGTGTTAGGGGTGGACTCGGGCATGACGATCAGCGCCTTGATATTCATCCTCAGGGCGGCGGCGGCAACTCCTTGGGCATGATTTCCGGCCGATGCCGCGACAACACCCCACCTGCGCTGCTGATCGTCGAGCTTGCTCAGGGCGTAGCCCGCACCTCGCACCTTAAACGAACCTGTTCGCTGAAAATTTTCGGGTTTCAGATACACCTCGACACCCAGTTGCTCGGAGAAATAATCGCTCAGCCGTGCCGGCGTTTGCCGTAGATGCGGCGCGAGCACCTCGGCGGCCCGCTCCGTTTCTGCCGCCACCTCCTCCGGGTTCAGGGGAGTGATATTTTCAGCCTCTGAGTTCGCTACTTCCATCCGTCATGCCTCTAATTAATATACAAACTATGCACCCTTGAACTCGGGAGATCGCTTTTCGATGAACGCATGCACGCCTTCTTGAAAATCCTGGCTATTGAAGCCCGCTTGCCGAAGCGCATGGGCCCGAGCCATATCGTCGTCCTCAAGCGAGCCCGACTCAATGAGATTGATCATCTCTTTGGAATTCTTCACCGATATCGGCGCATTGACGACAATCTTCTCGGCCAACTCCTGAACATAGGCGTCGATCTCGCCCTTGGGCAAAACACGGTTAATGAAGCCCATATCGTAGGCCTCACGAGCTGTATAGCGCCGTGCCGTCAACAGTATTTCCTTAGTGTTTGCTGGGCCGATAAGGCGGATAATCCGGCGGGTGAGAATTTCAGGATACACCACCCCGAGTCGAGCCGCCGGGATGGCAAATACACCATCCTCGGCCGAATAGCGCAGATCGCACATCGCTAGAAGCCCGAAAGCACCACCCATCGCGAACCCATGCACCTGCGCGATAACCGGTAATTCAACCTTATATATCCGTCGCCAGGCATTCTCTACGATATCGCTGTGATGTGCCCACTCCTCGGGAGTTTCCATCTCGCGAAATTCGCGAATGTCCTGTCCCGAGGCGAATGCTTTATCCCCCGACCCGCGAAGAATTATGACGCGCACTTCGCCGCTATCCCGAAAACCCTCAAAAAGCTCTGGCAAACGCGCCCACATCACCCGAGTAAGGGCGTTGCGCTGCCCAGGACGATTGATCGTGACCGTCGCAATACCATTTTCGATTTTCACTAAGAGCGTATCGTCGCCCATAATTAAACTCCCCAACGGTAGATTTAGCCTGGTTCAGGGCCCAGGATAAGGAATCATACCCTACTCCGGCCCAGGGCACCCTAGCCAAAACACACATTTAATTTAGACAACAATATAGAAAAGAACCGAAGCGGGCCTGTAAGCCGGGTTCTGTTACCCGCCCAAGGGCAGGCTCGCGGCCATCTATCTGGGACGAAGGTTGCCATTCGCCTCAAGCAGCCGACCCGGAGACTTCGGGCGGGCCGCCCTCAATCGTCTCCTTATTTGGCCTTGCTCCGGGTGGGGTTTACCAAGCCAACCCGGTCACCCGAGCCGCTGGTGCGCTCTTACCGCACCTTTTCACCCTTACCCCGAACCGAGGTCCGGGGCGGTCTGTTTTCTGTGGCACTTTCCCTAGGGTTACCCCCGGTGGACGTTATCCACCACCCTGCCCTATGGAGCCCGGACTTTCCTCCCGCAGCACAAGGCCACGCGCGGCCGCGCAGCCCGCTTCGATTCTCTATAAAATGTACTCAAAATTCAGCTAAACGCCCACTCGCTCGTCGATGGCTCGATTGGCTGCGGCATCGGCAGCGGCGTTCCCACCCCGCCTCACATGCCGCACATCGACACTCTCAAAATGGCGGGCAATCCCCTTGGCTTCCTCGTAAAGGGGCTTGAGAGCCTTGTTTTTCACCCGATACTCGCCGCTCCATTGCTTGGCCATCAACTCTGAGTCGGTCACCACCTCGATACTCCGTGCACCAATCTCTTTTGCCCGGCTCAGTCCCAGAACAAGCCCCTTGTATTCAGCGAAATTGTTTGTGGCCGTACCCAGATATTGGATAATTTCCGAGACGCATGCCCCTGTATCGTCATAAAGCAAGGCAGCGGCTCCGGCCGGGCCAGGATTACCCCTCGCGGCGCCATCGGTGTGTATCAGAAGATGTTCAGGCTGGGAGTTCAATCAGGTTCATCGGTCGGCACTACCGTGCCCACCGCCTCGGACTCTTTGTAATAGACGATCCGGGCGCAACTTGAACACGAAAAAATTTCATCCTTCGAATCGCGGATCTCAAAAAACCGTTGTATCGTCTCGTTCATCCGACAACCCTGACAATTTCTGTCGATGATTGGGACAACCGCCAGGCCGCCTCGCCCTTTGCGAATTGACTCATAGCGGCTCTGCCAATCAGAACCGATTTCGGACCAAGCAGATTCGCGGCCACGCCGGCACTTTTCAAGTTCGTCTTTTAGGCGTGCCAAGTTGTCTTCGTGCTTATTCACTGCCATTTGGACCGTATTATTCGCGGCGTTCAGACCCTTCTTCGATTCTGCAACCTTGTCCTGGAGTGGCTCAAGCGCTTCCATACTTTCAAGAACCTGGTCCTCAAGTTCAAAAATTTTTTTCTGAAAAGATTCGACCTCGTGGGTCAATGCCGCATACTCCGCGTTGGTCTTAACTTGAGTCTGTTTACCTTTCGATTCACGAAGCTTCTCATCGGTCAGCTGAATTTCGCCCTCGGTATCACGCTGGCGCTTCTGCATAGACTCAAGCTCGGCCTCAGCCCCCTTGACCTCTTCCTCGAAGTCATGGAGATATTTTTTTTCAGTAGCAATGAATTCGGGAATTTTATCGAGATCTCTTTCCAGACGAACAGCCTCTTGGTCGATCATTTGGAGGCGAATCATAGCCCGCAACTCAGGTCGCACTGAAAAGACTCCTTATCGCCGAGGTAAAAATTTCGTTAATTAAATGGTGGGCCCACCAGGATTCGAACCTGGGACCAGCCGGTTATGAGCCGGCGGCTCTGACCGCTGAGCTATGGGCCCCAGAGAACATCAACGGCGAAATACGGCATAAAAGCAACCGTATAATACTCGCAAACGCCAGCCCAGTTCTCTCTAAATCTTGAACTCCGTTTATATCGCCTCCTAGGCCCTCAATGTCAAATGCCAAGCGAGGTAGGCCACAACTCCATGGGATAAACCACCATAGTTGTGGGCTTAATCTTCCATGAAACTGCGCAGTTTCTTGCTCCGGTTCGGGTGGCGCAGCTTGCGGAGGGCCTTGGCCTCAATCTGCCGGATACGCTCTCTGGTTACATCGAAATCCTGGCCCACCTCCTCAAGGGTATGCTCGTTCTCCGAACCTATGCCAAAGCGCTTGCGAAGCACCCGCTCCTCGCGGGGACTCAGCGTTTGCAAAATGCGCTGAGTCTGCTCCTTGAGGTTGAGCTTGATGATCGACTCCTGGGGCACCTCGGCCTTTTTGTCCTCAATAAAATCACCAAGATGGCTGTCTTCCTCCTCGCCAATAGGCGTCTCAAGGCTGATAGGTTCCTTGGCGATCTTGAGAACTTTCCGGACCTTATCGACCGGCAACTCCATCTTCTTGGCGATCTCCTCGGGGAAAGGCTCGCGACCAAGTTCTTGCACAAGTTGCCTCGAAGTGCGAATCAGCTTGTTGATCGTCTCGATCATATGAACCGGAATTCGAATTGTCCGTGCTTGGTCAGCGATAGCGCGCGTGATCGCCTGGCGAATCCACCAAGTCGCGTAGGTGCTGAATTTATAGCCTCGCTTATATTCGAACTTGTCCACTGCTTTCATAAGTCCAATATTCCCCTCCTGAATCAAATCCAGGAAAGCAAGGCCACGGTTGGTGTATTTTTTGGCAATACTGACAACAAGCCTCAAGTTGGCCTCGGCCAATTCTTTCTTGGCCCGCCGATCTTTACGACGGCCCCGACGGATCATCTTAATAGACTCAGACATCTCGTCAAAAGTGGCACCAGCATCTTTTTCCGTCTGCCGAGAGCGCCGACGAACGTTTTTAATTCGCCGTTCATACTCTGCAAGGATGCTGATCGGTATCCGCTTCTCGCCTACGGGTGTCGCGCTCGAAACGCCGCCCTTTCCAACCTCCTTCACTGTCGCTTTTAGTTCAGCGTCATTCATTCCTGCCTGACCAAGATACCCTTCAATCTCTTCCTTATCCTTTTGAATCGACGTCACGAATGACTGGATTTTGTCCGCAATTTGATCCACCCGATCGGGCCGAAGATTCATCTCTCGAATAAGGGCTGCAATTTTTTCCTGAACCTTTTCGATCGCTGCAGGCTTAGCGCCTTCAGCGCGTTTCTTATCAAGCTGCCGAAGCTGGGTTTTCACCTTAACCACTAGTGACAGGACCCGCGCCTTGTCTTCTTCATAGGTAGGCTTTTCCTTCTCCTCATCACTTTCATCGTCACGACTGGTATCTGCGTTGACGACAACCATCGCCGTCACGGAAATTTCATCCTTGCGAAGTTGATCAGCCATTTCGAGCACGGCATCAATCGCCACCGGTGTGCTTACCGTCGCAAAACTCACCTCAAGTTGTCCCGCCTCAATGCGCTTTGCAATCGTGATCTCACCCTCACGACTTAGCAGCGGTATCTGGCCCATTTCTCTAAGGTACATGCGCATGGGGTCATCAGTTTTACCAAAAGCCGAATCGTCAAACGATGCAATGCCACGAGAGGTAGACTTCTTCTTCTTTACATCAGGAGAATCAGAGTCATCGTCAACATCGACATCAACATCAACGACTTCGTCTTTCTCCTTCGCTTGGCGTTTCTCTGCTGCTTCCGTATCGAGGATCTGAATGTCCATTTCCTTGAACATCACCATAATATCGTCGATAGCCTCAGGCGAGGTAACGGTGTCGGGAAGAACATCGTTGACCTCATCGTAGGTGAGAAACCCTTGCTCCTTTCCCTGCTCGATCAGCTTCTTAACATCTACCGGTTTCGACGAACCGTTTTTTCCAGCTTTTGCGTCTCCGTTTTTCGTTGTCACAGCTTTGGCAGAACCATTCTTCGCTACAGCCTTTTTTGCTACTGTTTTCTTCGCCTTTCCGGTACTTGCTGTCTTTGTTGCCAATTTTTGCTCCTTCACATTTATAGCCAAGGGGAAAATCTCCTAATCTAATATCTATTTTCCGGGCACACTTTAACGCGCAGCCGCGGCCTTTTTTCGCTCGTGCATAATCGCTATTTTCTCCTCTAGTAGGCGCTGCAATTCGGGTGATTCTTCTCCGGAACTACGTCGCTCGTTTTCTATTTCCTTAAGCAGGCTCTCCTCCCGCCTCCGCCTTAAACGCTCCTGGATTCGGGCCACGCCATCTGAAAATTCACCTTCAACGACATCTTCATCAGGAATCTCGCCCGCCGCCAGTTCGAAAACAAGCGCCTGAGCCGCTGGGTCCAGCAACCGGCCCGCCAACTCGGCGGCATGAAGCGTCTCACCAGCCTCTTGAGCCTCTAGAGCCGCCCCCACGATTTGCTGGACGGCGGGATCAATAAACATCGAAGAGGACAGCTCGCCCCCGGCCGCCAATTCGGGTCTTGCCAGCAACATGCGTACAATGTCCAACTCGACGCGCGGTCGCTCAACGCTTCCTCCGAGAAGGTTTGGCGCCGGGGCGGTTCGTTGCACCGTCTCTCTAGCATCTTCGGCCAACATTCGTTTCACGCTAGATGCCAAAGTGGGGTAGGGGATGCCCAGACGATCCTCGAGAAGCGAGAAATACTGATCGCGAACACTTTGGTGTGATGCACCCAGGACGGGAAGAAGGCTCCGCACGGCGGAAAGTTTTTCCGTCTGCCCCGCCCCAGCAGGTACACCCCCTATTGCGGCTCGAACTGTATGCTCGAGCAAACCCTCTGCCTCTCCAAGCAAGCGGCGAACCATATCGACACCACCGTTTCTTAATACATCATCTACATCCTGCCCCGCCGGTAGGTCCATCACCTTGAGCCGGATTGACCCGAGACCCCGGCGGTCGATGAAATCATTGCGCAAGACCTCGCCCGCAACAAGATAATCTGGCGTCCCCGCTAGGCCCATGAGGCGCCCCGCCATACCACCGGCACGCTCAGAGGCCGCCTGACCCGCCTGATCGGAGTCGAAAACAAAAACCAACTCATCAGCATGGGCGCGGAGCGTCCTGAGATGCTCAGCCGTAAGAGCTGTTCCTAGGGGGGCGACGGCATTCTCTATGCCGCTCTGCCACAGGGCGATAACGTCGAAATAGCCTTCCGTGATAACCGCCCGCTTCTCGGAGCGAATGGCTTCGCGGCCTTGATTAAATCCGTAGAGGACTCGACCCTTCCTGAAAGCTGGAGAGTCCGGCGAATTTATGTATTTGGCTGTTGCATGGCGAGCATCGCTGTCCGGCAGTGAACGACCACCAAAACCTACGACTGCACCCTCGGCACCCAGAATCGGAAACATCACACGATCTCTGAATCGATCATAGTAGCCTGAGCCATCCTCGCGCTGGACGATAAGTCCAGCATCCACTAAATCATCTGGGGAATAACCCTTTTGGCGAGCCGCCTGGCAAAGCGCGTCCCAACTTGCGGGAGCAGCCCCTATGCGAAAGGCCTTCTTAGCCTCCTCGGATATTCCGCGGCTATCGAGATAAGAGCGTGCGCGGCCCCCTTCCTCTCCTCTGAGAACCGACCAGAAATAGCGGGCAGCGAAAAGATTCATCTCGTGAATTTTCTCTCGGACACTGGCCGTGGGCACTTCGCCATCCTCGGTTTCATATCGCGAAAGATCGACACCCTGGCGGTTCGCCAAATTCTGCAAGGCCTCGCGGAAATTCAGCCCCTCGTGCTGCATCAAGAACTTGATGGCATCGCCTCCGACACCGCACCCGAAACACTTGAATATACCCATCCTGGGATTCACATTGAACGAGGGGGTCTTCTCCTCGTGAAAGGGACAGAGGGCCTTGAAAGTGCTCCCGGCCTTTCGGAGTGGAAGGTACTCGCCGACCACATCCTCGATCGGGCTCCCCTCTCGAAGCTGGTTCACAATATCATCGGGAATAAGACCCATCAGGACACCCCTTCGCTCGTGCGTTTTCGTCGCACCATTTCAACAGTTGTCACTCCCCAGCCACCATCCTCGGGACGAGCCCAGCCGTAGCTGGCAACCAGGAGGCTCTCCTCGAGCATTTTTGTGATGGCACTTGAGAGAACTCCCTCACCCTTGCCGTGGACAATCCGAAGATTCTCAACACCTAGAACGGCAGCATCATCGAGATATTTATCAACCTTCTCAAGTGCATCCTCAAGCCGCATTCCGATGACCTTGAGCTCAGAGGAAAAATCTCTCGTCGGAGCACTTGAGTCGTGCGTGATCACTACCGAGGACACCGAAACACGGGGCTCTGCCTTAACCGGCTCAATAAAGGCCAGCCCCACTCGCAGGGATTTCCCATCTACCTCCACCGTAACCATGTCCCCACCGTGGAGAGAACGAACGGTCCCACGGCTTCCCGTCGCTTTGAGGCGAACAGTATCACCGGTGTGAACGAGAGGAAGGGATGCGTACTGTTTTGACTCGACAGGCGCCGGGAGAGCCTTTTCAGTCCTCTCCTTCATATTGCGGATTTTGTCCCGCGCTATTCTCTTGGCTCCCTCGATATCGCCCTTTGCGCGAATTTCATCAAGCAGGCTATCCGCCTCAAGTCGAAGCTGCTTGATAAACGCCTCAGCCTCGCTTCTTTGACGGGCCTCCACCTTACGCCGCGCCCGCGCGAAGCCCGAACGCTCGGACTTAAAGCGCTGCCAGCGTGAAGTGAGCTTTCTTTCTTTTTGAATTAGCGCAACCTCCTGATTCGAAAGTCTAGCCATGAGACGATCAACCTGAACAAGCCCGCCACCCAAAAGCTCCTTGGCCCGTTCAAGTATCATCGAGGGAAGTCCCAAACGCTCAGCTACGGCCATCGCGTTGCTAGGTCCGGCTGCTCCCATCCGCAACCGGTAGGTCGGCGAAAGATCCTTCGGATCGAACTCGACCGAAGCGTTTTCCGCCTCCGTCGATTCGTAGGCATAATGCTTGAGAGCATCGTGATGGGTAGTCACTACCGCGAGCGCCCCGCTTCGAGCCAGATGCTCGAGAACCGCAACACCGATAGCCGAACCTTCGGCTGGGTCTGTACCCGAGCCAAGCTCGTCCAGGAGCAATAAGCTGCCTTCTCCCGCCTCTGCGACAGCAGCAGCCACTCGCTTCATATGACCCGAGAACGTACTCAAATTCTGCTCAAGATTCTGCTCATCACCGATATCGGCAAATAGTGAGCGCACCAGCGGAAGCTCACTCGCCGGCGATGCTGGAATATGGACCCCCATCTGGTTGAGCGCGACACAAAGACCCAATGTCTTGAGAGCAACTGTCTTTCCTCCAGTATTGGGCCCAGTTATGATGATTTGGCGAACCGGGCCGCCGAGGGAAATGTCAATCGGCACGACATCTCCAGGCGAAACCGCCCCCGCGCCTGCGGCAAGAAGCGGATGCCTCGCCCCGCGAAGCGCCACCTTCCCCTTTTCGTTGAGCGACGCACGCTCTCCTCGCCAGGCTCGCCCAAGTTCGGCACGAGCCAGAACCAAATCGAGACGAACTAGTCGCCGCGTCAAATCGGCTAGAACCTCGCGGCCCTCCATCGCCTCAGCTGAGAGTTCGCGGAGAATGCGGTTCACTTCCTCACGTTCATCAGCCTGCGCCTGGGCCAGTGAATTGTTGAGCGGCATGATCGAAACTGGCTCGACAAAAAAAGTTTCCCCGCTCTGAGAACGATCCAGTATAACTCCCTCGAAAGAGCGCCTAAAGTTTGTTTTCAGTGGGATGACATACCGGTCGCGCCGTTGGACAATGAGCCGCTCCTGCACCACGGTCGAATGATCCGACATAATTCTCTCAAGCGCCCGACGAATTTCCTCCTTAAGCGAGCGGATGCGTGAGCGAGTGGCCTGGAGGACGGGTGTGGCGCCATCACGAACCTCGCCTCGCTCATCGAAAGTCTTTTTAATATGAGAAGCAAGAGGCCGGAGCAGATCAGCCCCAACCATCCATCCCGAAAGACGGGGCAAGTCCTCGCGACGCCCTTCAAGGAACTTCGTGACATCGGCAGCAGCACTGAGCAAGGAAAGAATTTCAAGCAGCCACTCGGGCTCAAGCGATCCACCCCTTGTGCGCACTTCCTCAAGCCAGGGCTCTGGGTCCTCAAACGAGGAGAGCGGAATCTGTTCGCCGGCCGATGCGAGGCCCGTAGCCTCATCAGTTTCATCAAGCACCAAACGAACCTCCCAAGCCTCCTCCTGCGGGAGTAATTTACGCGCTGCTTTTCGACCCGGTGGGGAGATACACCTATCCGACACAAGATCAATCACTTGCGGGTATTCAATCGCTTGTAGGGTGCGCTCATCCATTTAAAACACGTCTCAGAAAAAAAATAAATTAATGCACAAAACTGTGCACTTCGACGGAAGCTATTAAATAACGAGATTCACTCGGCTGGGATGAAACAAACCTCCCGGTACGAGACAATCCACCGAGCGGATAGAACCAAGGAGTGCCAATCCCTGGAAAATCAGGTACAAAAACTAAGGGACAGCTTCCGCCATCCCTTCTCATTAAATTCCAGATACTTAAAGTATTTTACCGCCCCTATGTCTGGCGCTTTGATAACGTCGGTGAATATAGGAGCCGAATGTAGATTTGTCAAGAAAAGACGAATATTTAGCGAACAATATTAATCGGACTATTCTATCTTATTACAAAGACTTCTGGCGAATTCAAACTCTCGAATTAGAAATCTGGATCATAACGGGAGGGGCCCCCTAGCTACTTTCGGGCCTCCCGCCCCTGCCAAACCGGCGGGCAAGTTCGGCTAGGACCGCCCCCGGAGGCACATCCTTAAGCGCAAGTGCCACGAGAGTGTGGAACCACAAGTCAGCCACCTCCTCCACAGAACGCTCTGAGGTTTCCTCGCGAATCGCGCGAGCAACCTCCTCGGCCTCCTCCTCAACCTTCTCAAGTATACGGACTTCACCTTTCGCAAAAAGCCGAGCGACATAGCTGCCGCCAGTTTCCCCTGCCACACGACGCCCCTGAATGAGCTTGTAGATCGACTCAAGCAGATTAGGATCAAAGGACAGTTCCCCGGCTGGCGCACCGCCTTTGGAAGCCTCGGCTCCGTTAGCAACATCGACCTCATTAAAAAAGCACGAAATCCGCCCTGTGTGGCAAGCCGGGCCCTCGGGGCGCACCATAAAAAGCAGCGCGTCGTCATCGCAGTCAAGCGCCGCCGAAACCAGCCTTAAATAATTTCCCGAGGTCGCCCCCTTTTCCCAAAGCTCTTCGCGCGATCGTGACCAGAAGTGGACAGTCTTTTTCTCAAGCGTTAGGCGCAGCGATTCCTCATTCACCCAGGCAAGCATCAACACTTGGCCTGTTCCCACATCCTGACACACTGCTGCTGCAAGCCCCTGCTCGTTCCACTTTATTCCAGGTAAACTCAGATCACTCACAACCTAACCTCCACCCCGTGCTCCCTTAAATACCGTTTTGCCTCCTCGACCGAATATTCGCCGAAGTGAAAAATCGATGCCGCCAACGCCGCCTCGGCCCCACCTTCGGCAAGCCCGCCCCGAAGATGCTCCAAGGTTCCAACACCCCCCGATGCAATAACCGGAACCGGCACCCCGTCCGCCACCACGCGGGTCAACTCAATATCGTAGCCATCCCGCGTGCCGTCCTTATCCATGCTGGTGAGCAAAATCTCGCCCGCCCCTAGCTCCGCCGCCTCACGTGCCCACTCGACCGCATCTTTTCCAGTGGGCTTTGATCCCCCGTGGGTGAACGCCTCCCAGCGAAGGGGCTCACCTTCGACAGAGACGCGCTTGGCGTCCACCGCGCACACAATTGTTGAGCTTCCGTATTTCTCTGCGGCTCTTTTAATTAGGCTGGGATCTTTCAAGGCTGCGCTGTTCATGCTCACCTTGTCGGCCCCGGCTCTTAAAAGGTCACGAACATCCTCCTCATGTCCAACGCCGCCCCCAACCGTCAACGGGACAAAAACCCGCTCCGCCGTCCGCGAGACCACATCGAGCAAGGTTTTGCGCGCTTCTTTGGTCGCCGTGATGTCGAGAAAACATATCTCATCCGCCCCTGCCTCATCATAGGCCGCCGCGCACTCCACCGGATCCCCTGCGTCGCGCAGGCCCTCGAAGTTGATTCCCTTCACCACCCGCCCCTCTTTAACATCGAGGCAGGGAATAATTCGCTTCGCTAGCATTACACCCTCTCCAGCGCGGCTTTTAAATCAAACGTGCCCTCGTAGAGCGCCCGGCCAACTACAGCGCCGATAACGCCCGAATCCGCCAGGGGCAAGAGCTTTTCGACATCATTCATCCGGCTAAAACCTCCCGCCGCGATTACCGGAATCCCGGCCGCCCGAGCCAGAGCCCCGGTCGCCTCGGGATTGAAGCCCTCAAGCATGCCGTCTTTAGAGATATCCGTGAAAACGATACCGGCAAGGGGCAGATCCGTGAAGCGCGCGGCCAGCTCCTCTGGCTTCACGCCGTCCCCCTCGATCCAGCCCGAGACGCGCACCTCGCCGTCCTTCGCATCAATGCCAAGCAGGACCTTTCCGGGATACTCCTCCGCCGCCTGGCTTAGAAATGTGGGGTTTTTCATGGCGCTCGTGCCCAGAATCACATACGAGGCCCCGGCGTCCAGAACAGCATGTAGCGAATCCATCGCCCGCACACCGCCCCCAAACTCAATTGGCACACCCGCCTTAGCCGACAATTTTTCAAGCACTTCAAGGTGCTGAGGCGAGCCCTCAAACGCGCCATCAAGGTCAATCAGATGGAGCCGCTTGGCCCCTTCCTCCACCCACTTCAGCGCCATCCCCACCGGGTCGGCCCCGTAGACGATCTCGCGGTCCTTTTGGCCCTGAATGAGCCTCACACACTTTCCGCCCTTTAAATCCACCGCCGGTATTATCAGCATTTTCTTCTCATAAAATAAAGATCAAGACACTTTAAAACGTGGAGCCTGAATAAACCCTAACGGGAGAGAATGCAAGGGAAGGGTGAATCCCCCCTCACCCACAAATCCCGGCAAACCTTTTCAAAATCCCTAACCCCCGCGAACCACTTTTTTCGGGGTGAAACTGGGTGGCGAAAAGATTATCGCGGCGAACAGCGGCGATGAAGGGAAGGCCGTAGGCGCAGGTGGCCGCGACGAACGGGCGATTCGAGTTCGAGAGCTCGGCGTAATAAGAGTGAACGAAATAAAAATGCTGGCCGTTTTTAACACCATCTAAAATCGGCGAGGGGCACTCGATATCGACCTGGTTCCAGCCCATATGGGGGATGCGAATATCTCGATCTGCACCGAGTTCCCTCGCACCTTCTGGAAACTTCATGATGCGCCCTGGAAGCACGCCCAGGCCCGGTGTTGCGCCAAATTCCTCGCTGGCCTCGAACAAGACCTGTAGCCCGAGGCAGATGCCAAGGTAGGGCACCCCACGCGCAATCGCTTCCTTTATCGGCTCGGCAAGCTCAGCAGCATTGAGCGCGTTCATGCACTCGGGAAAACCACCCACACCGGGGAGGATGATTCCCGAGGCTCCCTCGATATCCGCCGGGTCACCCGAGAGCATCGATTCGGCGCCGATACTCTTTAGCCCGTTGGCGACGCTTTGCACGTTGCCCATTCCGTAGTCGATGACGATGATGGAGTGGTCCATTGGCTTCTCCACAAATTTATTACTGTAAAAATTTTACGGATATCGCTCGGCTACTTAACTTTGCTTGGCTAGAGCACGCCCTTCGTCGAGGGGACACCCGTTTCCCTCGGGTCGATAGCTACGGCAGCGCGCAGCGCTCGGGCAAAGCCCTTGAAGGCAGCCTCGACCATGTGGTGGCTGTTCTCGCCGTAGCAGACCTCGATGTGGAGATCGATCCCCGCCTGGGTGGCGAGCGACCAGAAGAACTCTCGAACAAGCGCGGTGTCGAACTCGCCGATTTGCGCCTCGGGAAAGCTCCCCCTGAAGACGAGGTTGCCCCGCCCGCCGGCGTCCATCGCAACAGCAACAAGTGCGTCCATCATCGGGAGGCGAATGCTCGAATAACGGGTGATGCCCGCACGGTCTCCCATCGCTTTGGCAAGAGTCTGGCCCAGGAGGATACCCACATCCTCGACGGTATGGTGGCCGTCCACATCAAGATCGCCCTTGCCACGCACGGTGATGTCGATGAGGCCGTGACGCGCAATCTGGCCAAGCATGTGATCGAAAAATCCGAGGCCGGTCTTGATCGATGCTTTCCCTGCACCATCGAGATCGACCGAGATGGAAAAATCGGTTTCCTTGGTCTTACGGCTCGCCTGGGCCTTGCGGCCCGCCTTTTTCGCTGCCACGGCGGGGCCTCCTTAAAAGGGTGAAAATCAACTAGTTGCGGGAATCTAAACAAGTCTCCCGCCAATTTCGCGCGCCATTATGTGCGATTCGAATGAGATGCGCCACCTTGAAATAGGGTAGCGGAGGAAAATGAGACACTTGTTGAATTTCTAGGCACTGCCCTTGAGCCTGAGCCTGAGCGAGCGGGCGTGGGCAGGGAGCCCCTCGAGGTCGGCAAGACGGGCAGCAGGCTCTATGAGCGGGCTCGCGCCCTGCTCGGTGAAGCTGACAATGCTCGTCCACTTGATAAAATCGAGCACCCCGAGCGGGGAGGCATATCGCGCCGCGCCGCCAGTGGGAAGAACGTGGTTCGTGCCTACTATGTAATCACCTAGTGGAACCGTGCCCCAGCATCCGCAGAATATTGCGCCTGAATTGCGTACTTTTTCAGCGAATGCCTCCGCGTCCTCGATCATAAGTTCTAAGTGCTCAGGCGCGAGAGTCTCGACGGCCTCTAAAGCCTCATCTAAATTTTCCACCTCGAAGATAGCGCCCCGGTGATCAAGCGCCCGATCGATTATCCCGCTCCGTCCATCGTAAGCCTCATCAGCGAGTTGGCGCTCGACGGCATCGGCCAGCGCACCCGCCGCCGCGCTCCCCACCGCGAGGCCGACGGCCATGGCGTCCTCGTCGTGCTCGGCCTGCGCGATCATGTCGGCGGCGGCCCAATCGGCGTTTGCTGCATCGTCGATCACGACGACGACCTCGCTCGGACCCGCATCTTTATCTATGTCCACCTTATCGCGCACGAGGCGCTTGGCGGCGGTGACATATTCGTTGCCGGGGCCAACAATCTTGTCCACACTCGGAATCGATGTCGTTCCATAAGCCATGGCGGCGATGGCCTGCGCTCCGCCAGCGCGGAACATCTTGTCCACACCCGCTATCGCCGCCGCCGCGAGCACCGATGCGGGAACCCCCCCGTCTTTTCCGGGAGGAGTGCAGACAACCACCTCTTCCACCCCAGCCGCTTTGGCAGCGATTGCGCCCATCAACAATGTTGAGGGATAGGCAGCGGTGCCGCCCGGGACATACAATCCCACCCGCCGGAGTGGGGTCGGGCGCAGGGAAAGCTTCTCTCCCAGGCGGTCGATTTCAACGGGCCGGGGAAGGCCAGCTTCGTGAAACACTCGAATGCGCCCGGCGGCGATTTCAAGAGCGTCCTGTACATCGCTCTCAATTTCTTCGAGCGCTTCTTCCATTTCATCTTTGGTGATAGCAATTTTATAGGAACCGGGTTCTGGACCGTCAAATTTTTCGGTGAATTGAAGAAGGGCCTCTTCCTTCTTTTCATTTACCTCGGCCATTCCGCCCTGTTCGGCGAGAGGCCCAGAATCCCTGAATTGATCGACAATGGTGCGGACGGCCTCTTCGGCGTCGCCGGAGGTGAGTCTCGCCGAGAGAAGCGAGGACAAGACTTCGATGTTCGCCTCATCGCTTCCCCAGCGGAGCGGGCGCTTCATTTTGCAGCCTTTTTCTTCGTGGGCTTACACACTTTTTTCATCGCAGCTGTAAAAGCACTCACGCGGTCGTGTCTGGTTTTGAGGCTAGCTCGATTGACAATAAGACGCGCTGTGGCGCTGAAAATCTCAAGTACGGGCACAAGGCCGTTGGCTACTAGGGTGCCACCCGTGTCGACGAGGTCCACGACGGCGTCAGCCACCCCGGTTGCAGGTGCAATCTCAACGTTCCCGTAGAGGTGAATTGTCTGCGCCTGGATACCCTGCGATTCTAAATAGCGGGCTGTGATACCAGGAAATTTAGTCGCGATACGAAGATTCATTTTTCGAGATAGCCCTTCCCAACTCTGCCCCTCAGGAACGGCAATCATTAAACGACAAGGGGCAAAATGAAGATCCAAAGGCTCGTAGACCTCTCGGTTCTGCTCCAAGAGCACATCTTTGCCGATGACGCCCAGGTCCGCCGCGCCGCGCTCGACATAGGTGGGAACATCGTAGTTCCTTAGGATCAGAACGCGCACACCCGTTTTTTTATCCTCGTGAATGAGAAGTCGCGATTTATCCGAGATGGTCTTTGAGAGAAGACCCGCCTCTAAAAGACGCTCAACCGCCGTCGTAAATATCCGCCCCTTGGGCAGGGCCAGCGTCAAAAGACCACCATTATTGTTTTCACTCATTCGCTCACCCGCTCAATTTCCGCGCCCAGCGTCCGCAAGCGCTCTTCAATTCGCTCATAACCCCTGTCTATATGATAGACGCGCCGAACAATCGTATCACCTTTCGCAGCCAGACCGGCGAGCACTAGCGAAGCGCTCGCCCGGAGGTCAGTCGCCATAACATGCGCGCCCGCCAGCTCCTCGACTCCGTCTAAATGGGCCGTGCGACCGTCAATAACGACTTTCGCACCCATGCGTATAATTTCGGCGGCATGCATGAAGCGATTCTCGAATATCGTCTCGGTAATCGCGCACGACCCCTTCGCCAGCGTCATCAACACCATAAACTGCGCCTGAAGATCGGTCGGAAACCCCGGATAGGCAGCAGTCTTGATGTTCACCGGCTTAATTGGCCCGTTCGCCAGCACCCTCACCCAGTCGTTGCCCTCAGTGACTTCAAGCCCAGCATCGCGAAGCTTAAGCGTCAGGGAGCGCACGTGCTCGGGCACACAGCGATGTATCGTCACATCGCCGCGCGTAATAGCACCCGCAATCATAAAGGTGCCCACTTCGATTCGGTCGGGCGGCACTTCCACATCATAGCCACCCAGGCGATCAACCCCCTCTATCTCGATGATCGAGGTTCCCGCTCCACTCACACGACCGCCCATCTGGTTAATAAGATCCGCGAGATAGGAGACCTCAGGCTCCAGAGCAGCATTTTCAAGCACCGTCACCCCCTTTGCGAGCGCGGCCGCCATCATCAAATTCTTTGTTCCCGTCACCGTGACCATATCGAATGAGATCCGCGCCCCCTTGAGGCGCTTAGCCTTCACATCGATATAGCCTTCCTCAAGCGAAATTTCAGCGCCCATTGCCTCAAGGCCCTTCAAGTGTTGATCAATAGGACGCGCACCAATTGCGCATCCCCCAGGCAAGGAGACCTGCGCCTCGCCAAACCGGGTAACCAATGGGCCGAGCACCATGACCGAGGCACGCATCGTCCGCACTAAATCATAAGGGGCAACACCCGTCCTTGCGCCAGAGGTGTCAATGATGACCTCACGCGGAACAGGTCTCTCTACACTAAGCCCAAATTCACCAAGTAGGGTCAGAAACGTTTCTGTGTCCCTTAGGTTAGGTACCCGCGTCAACCGGCAAGGAGAATCGGCCAACAGCGAGGCCGCCAATATCGGCAGCGTCGCATTCTTAGAACCCGCCGCCTCGACGCCGCCCCGAAGGGCCTTGCCCCCATGAATTCGAAACTGATCCATCACCTACACCTTCCGTGCTTCAAGGACGCGATTTTTACCGGATAGATCGCTACTTGCCACGGGCTCGTCCCAGACGCCACTGTGCCGAATCATCTGACTGCATTCGGCAATCTGCCCAGGATCCATTTCAAGGAGGAGCGCCCCACCTTTTTTCAATCTTGCCGGAGCCTCGTGTACTATCTGGTTTAGAAAAACCGTACCATCCGGCCCACCGTCGAGCGCCCCCCTAGGCTCGAAACGGGAGACTTCCGGCATCAGACCATCGATCTCGCCCGAGGGGACATAGGGTGGGTTAGAAACAATGACATCAAACGTACCATCTCGGGATATCTTCTCGAAAAGATCCGAATGAATAGTCTCGACTCGATCACCCATCCCGTTTCGCCATGCATTCCTGGCCACCAGCGCCAACGCAGGCTCGCTCAGGTCCGTGGCAACGATATGCGCACCAGGAATTTCCTTGGCGAGTGCTACGCCGACCGCGCCGCTACCGGCACATAAATCGAGGATGCGAGGGGCTACCTCCTCGGACAAAAATGACAATGCTCGCTCGACCAGAAGCTCGGTTTCTGGCCTCGGAATTAATACAGTCGGCCCAACCTCAAAGGTAAGCGACCAAAATTCGCGCTCTCCCACAATGTAGGCCAGGGGCTCTCTTGCCTCGCGCCGTTGAGCAGCACCAGAGAGTTTATCCAGCGCCTCCTGACTCAAAAGCTCCTCGGGATATGCCGCCAGCCGTGAGCGGTCGCAGCCAGCTACCCAGCAGAGCAGCGCGGCGGCATCTGTGGCTGCATTCTCGATTCCAGCTTTGGAGAAACGGCTTTTGAAACGCTCGAACTCACCGCCCAGGGAGCCCTCAGGCCACCTCGATAATGTCGGTAAAACGTTTCTCATTCCGATACATCCTGGGGGGATTCTTCCTCGAATTCCGCTAAACGTTCTGCTTCTCTGGTTTCAATGACGCGGCGAACCATTTCTTCGATCTCACCTTCGAGGAAATTTGGGAGACTGTGTTGGGTATAGTTAATGCGGTGATCCGTCACACGGTCCTGCGGGAAATTATAGGTCCGGATTCGGTCGCTTCTATCGCCCGAGCCAATCTGGCTTTTTCTCTCGGCAGATCGCGCATCGTTCAGCTTGCGCGTCTCAAGGTCGAGAATATGCGACATTAGAATCTTCAACCCCTTGGCTTTATTCTTATGCTGGCTTTTCTCATCCTGGCAAGTGACAACAATGCCAGTAGGCAGATGGGTTATCCGCACGGCCGAGTCAGTCGTGTTCACGCTCTGCCCGCCGGGCCCCGAGGAGCGGTAAACGTCGAACCGCAGGTCTATTTCCGGAACATTGAGCTCAACTTCATCGGCCTCAGGGAGAATGGCCACCGTCGCGGCCGATGTGTGAATACGACCTTGGCTCTCAGTAGAGGGGACGCGCTGAACTCGATGGGTGCCACTCTCAAACTTAAGCTGACTATAAGCTCCGGCACCCTTTATCAACGCAGTAACTTCCTTAAGGCCCCCAAGGTTATTCCCATTTCGGTTCAACTCCTCGACGCCCCAGCCTTTTATTTCGGCGTATCGCGAATACATACGGTAGAGATCGGCGGCGAACAGGGCCGCTTCATCCCCGCCGGTTCCGGCGCGAACCTCGATAATGACGTTTTTGTCATCGTTGGCATCCTTGGGAAGCATCATACGCCTCAGACGCAGTTCGATTTCCTCAAGTTTAGGTTCGAATTCCTCGACTTCCTCTTTTGCCAAATTGCGCATCTCGACATCGGAGTCATCGAGAAGCAGTCGTGCATCCTCGAGCGATTCATTGCAGGTGCGCCACTCCTCGAAGACCACTACGATTCGCGAGATTTCTTTGTGCTCACGGGCCGTCTGCTCAAACTTTTTCCGATCCTTGATGAGATTAGGATCGGAAAGACGCAACTCAAGCGCTTTGTGCTTTTCGCGTATTTGGTCGAATTTTTCTATCATGGCGTTGAGGCTCCATCTCCCGCGGAAAGCGGGTGTGATACCGGCGCAGGAGGCTGAGATCGCTCCGGAATCGGCCTCAAATCAAGAGGGAAAACTCAGGATTGTTCGGTTGACTCAGAGGAAGCCTCTGGCTCGGGTGATTCCGACTCGGGCACCGGGGGCGCTTCCGCCACAGGGGCAGCTGCTTGCTGTTTCGCCTCCTCGGCGTCCCGGGTGGCCTTGATCGCGGCCTGCTCCTCGCGGCGGCTCTGCCTAGCCTCCTCGCGGGCCGCCTTCTCCTCAGACTCTTTATTCTTCTCTCGTTCGGCTAGAGCAGCAACATCTGCATCGCGCGACGCCATCTTGCGCTTGCGCTTTGAGACACGAGTTTCCAAGCCTTGGAATTTCTTAACGAATTTCTCAACACGACCTTCGGTGTCGATAATCCGAGATTGTTTGCCCGTATAAAAAGGATGACAGTTCGAGCAGATCTCGATGCGAATATTTTCTACCGTCGAGTGGGTTTTAAATTCGGCCTGACAACCACTACAAACAACTGTTGTTTCATGAACCTCGGGGTGGATTTCCGTTCTCATCGCAGACTGCTCCTCACTACAGAGGGGGGCACATTCACGCCGGGCCAGTAAGGCCGTCCCCCGAGATATTCGTCCAATATTTACGCTTAAATACGGCTTTCTTCACATCAGCTTGTGAAGAAGGCGTTTTTATACCGAAACTGCCTATTTTTGTCCAGTATCTGCGATATCCCTTGAATTAAAAGGTATTCCCAGATATTCACACTACGACAAAACTTGGCTAGGCGTAAAACCGCTCTTTGGGAGTTAATGACTCTTTCGCCGAAAAAGTAAGGTTTTATCGAATGCGCCCGAAGTCTAGCTGTTCATCGATAGCAAGAATTCAGAGTTGGTCTCGGTCTCGCCAACCTTCTCAAGGAGAAGCTCCATAGAATCGACGCTGCCCAGGGGCTGGAGAACCTTGCGGAGCACCCAGACCCGATTGAGTTCGGCTTCGTCCATGAGAAGCTCTTCTTTGCGGGTACCCGACTTGTTGATGTCAATCGACGGGAAGACACGCTTATCGGAGAGTTTGCGATCAAGATGGACTTCCATGTTGCCTGTGCCCTTGAATTCCTCAAAAATCACATCGTCCATGCGGCTACCGGTTTCAACCAGCGCCGTCGCCAGAATGGTGAGGCTGCCACCTTCCTCAAGATTACGCGCGGCACCAAAAAAGCGCTTGGGGCGTTGGAGAGCATTCGAGTCCACACCACCCGAGAGAACCTTGCCGCTCGGCGAAATAATAGTGTTGTGTGCCCTCGCCAAGCGAGTAATCGAATCAAGAAGGATTACGACATCCTTTTTATGCTCTACGAGTCGCTTTGCTTTCTCAATCACCATGTCGGCAACCTGCACGTGGCGAGTGGCTGGCTCATCAAAGGTCGAGCTAACGACCTCGCCCCGAACGGAGCGCTCCATGTCGGTTACCTCCTCGGGACGCTCGTCGATGAGCAAAACGATGAGGTGAGCGTCCGGGTGGTTGGTGGCTATGCTCTTGGCAATGGCCTGGAGGAGCATTGTCTTACCCGTACGCGGGGCAGCGACGATAAGACCACGCTGCCCGAACCCGATAGGAGTCATTAAGTCGAGAACGCGGATGCTGGCGTCTTTGGCGACCCGCCCATTTTTCGAGGATTTGCCGTTGTTTGCTTTCCCCTCGGATGCCAGTTCAAGCGTGATACGCTTTTCAGGATAAAGCGGCGTGAGATTATCAAAGAGAATCTTGTCTTTGCTCGCCTCTGGAGGCTCAAAATTGATCTGCTCCACCTTGAGCAAAGCAAAGTAGCGCTCGCCTTCCTTTGGCTGGCGAATCTGACCGCTGATCGTATCGCCCGTCCGGAGATCGAATCTGCGAATCTGGCTAGGAGACACATAGATATCATCAGGACCCGGAAGATAATTGTAGTCTGATGATCGTAGGAAGCCGAATCCATCAGGAAGGATTTCAAGCACTCCTTCCCCGTAAATGACACCCTCACGGTCCTTACCGGACTGGGTCTCAATAATTTTATAGATAAGATCCTGTTTGCGAAGGCCACTGGCACCCTCGATTTTCAATTCCTTGAGAATCGAGTGCAACTCGGTAATGGTTTTTTTCTTCAATTCCGCAAGATTCAGATCTCGACTCTTAGTTTCCACTGCCATTACAACTATCTCCTTACTTGGTGGGCTTATCTTCGCGGCCCGGGGTGTGGAACGGCACCCTGATGAGCGCCGTCACCGCCACACCCGCTGCAGGGAGGCAACAACAAGTAGCCTCTTGCGGCGAAGAAACATAAAAAAAACAAAACTAACCAGGTTTACTACGACTCTCAGGCGGCTATTGTTCTAAATAACTTTCTCATTTCAACTTCAAAACCCGTATCTGAGTGGGTAAATAAATTCTGGGATGTGTACTTCTTTGGCCATTTCTTCAAGCAGCAACTTCAAAAAAACGTCTTCGTCATGAGACGCTTACTAGTTCACGACTCCACGACTCTTTAACGCCCGTTCCCAAACCAAACAACATTTTTAATAGATACACCGGAATTGGGGGCGAAATACCAATCGAGGACTCATAGAACCAAAACTACGATAAATGTAGAGGCAAGGGAAAAATTTGTCAATCATTCATTTTCTTATTCCCGGGCCTTTTCTAGAAGCCATGCAACCAACGCTTCCACCTCTTTGGTAAGCTCATCGAGAGTTCCACTGTTGTCCACAACACGATCAGCATATTTCACTTTGTCTGCGAGAGGAATCTGAGAAGCGATTCGAGCACGTACGGCCTCCTCACTGAGGCCCCCTCTACTCAGGGTACGGGCGAGTTGTTCCTCCTCACAACATGCGACAACGACTAGCAAGTCAAACCGCCGCCAGCCACCGGACTCGATCATGAGCGCCGCGTCTACTACAGCAACGGAAGATTCACCTTCAGACTCCCTGGCATCAAGCCAGCGATCCTGCTCAACCTTAATTCGCGGGTGAAGAATGTTTTCCAGTGCAAGGCGGCTCGACTCATCGCCAAAAACCACTTCCCCAACACGCCCCCTGTCAAGGCTACCGTCAAGGGCAAGCACATCAGCACCCAACGCGACAACAATCTCAGAAAGTGCCTCGGTTCCAGGTTTCACTAAATCGCGAGCAATAATATCGGAATCAATTACAGGAATACCGTTTTTGATGAGCAATTTACTAACAGTGGTTTTGCCGCTAGCGATTCCACCCGTGAGACCAACGCGAAGCAAAATCAGATCCCACCACAATAAGAACAGACTGCTCTCGCCAGCACCCTAAACGCCTCGGCGGTTCGCTTCCTGCTCGTAGTGCTTGGCATAGAGAATTTCCCACTCCCGCGTACCCTCGACAAGACGACTGGAATAGCTACTGAGTATCCGGCGAACTTCTTCGTCAATTTCGTCATCGATGGTCAACTCATTCGTAATCGCACGGACAATGTTGATTCGAATATCGGTCATCTCACCGAAGAATTCGACATCATCGTATTCCTCTAGATCCTTGACAATCAAATTCGAGAGGTGGTTGATCTTCTCTCGGCTGATACGCATTAGCGCATCCTCCCTTCCAAGCGTGACTAGCGCCGGATTAAAGTACCAGGTTTCGCTCGCGGGCAAGCTTGGTTTTCACCATGGTAAACATTCGGCTGTAGTCAACATTGTCTTTATCCATGTCGTCCTGATGATCGAGAAGGATGCCTTTCACTTCATCGTTTAACCGATCCTCCACCAGGAGATCTTCTTCAATAATGTTAGCCATGCGAGCGCATAGGGCCTCCTCACTCCCGCTGGTCTCAATAATCTCCCGCTTAAGCAGACGTTCGACAACTTTGCTAGAAATCCGCTCGATCATCTCTTTCCGCAAACGCATTTGCGTTTCTCCTCGCGCTAAACAACCCGGAGCCCAGGCAATTACAACGGTCAATATGGTCCTGAAACTCGCCGAAGACAAATTCAAGACCCAATCCTTGGGACAATACCTCATCTAGGCGGCCCAGCGCACCCCCCTACGGAATGAACGGGCAAAATCATGCAATTCTCTAATCTGGACTGGCCTAATCAGACGAAACTAATCTACTCTGAAGTGCACGAAAACTTCCCATGCTCTGCCGACATTGTCCCAGCCGCTCGGGCCCGGGTTTCGCACCGTGGCAATCCGAGCCACCAGTCAAAACAAGACCATATTGTTCGGCGAGATCTCGGTAGCGCCTCCGGTCGTCATCCCCTTGGGAGAGATGCTCGGCCTCTATCCCGACCAGCCCAGCCTCGATAAGATCAGGGATAATTTCATCAGCGCCAGAGAGGTTCGGGTGCGCGAAGCTCGCGACCCCACCTGCCAACGCAATTAGGCGAACCGCCTCGGCCGGCTCTATCATATCGAGCTCGACATAAGCTGCCCCGCCCTCGCCGATATATTTCTCAAAAACTTCTTCGCGCCGATTAACAATTCTCTTTTGCACCATATAGGCTGACAAATGACCTCGTCCTATACTCGCCGCATTACCAAATTCGAGCATGAATTCGTCCGGATCGATCATGACACCCATCGCCAGCAGACGCCCGATCATCTCGGCCATCCGGTTTTTTCGCTTTTCCATATAGCGACTCATTTGCGCCATCAACTCCGGAGCATCCGGGCGAATGAAGTGACCCAAGATATGAACAAGACGTCCTTCATGAGAAGAGGAGAGCTCAACGCCATTCACGAACTCAATCCCCAAGCGACCGGCCTCCCTGCGCGCCTCCTCAAGACCATCCACAGTGTCGTGGTCAGTCAGCGAAACAACTTTGAGCCCCGCCGCACTTGCACGCTCCATAACGCGGCTAGGCGAGTCAGCGCCATCCGAAGCATTCGAATGAAGATGCAGATCAACGACAAACGATGATTCGAGAAGATCGGACCCTGAGGAAACCAAAGACATTTCTATCGACGCCCCCATCCATCCAAGTGAAAGGAAGATAAAATGCGGCGTTCCTAGGCGGATAAAATTATGGAGCGGGTGAAGGGATTCGAACCCTCGACGTCCAGCTTGGGAAGCTGGCACTCTACCGCTGAGTTACACCCGCCTATGAGCTTGACGATATGACTTGTAGATAGAGGGTGTCAAGATGAAGCGCCCGATGAGCGGCCAAGCGTCCACTCGAAGTTGCCATATCGATTGACATGAACTTCCTCGGCTCGAGCCCGTTCGGCCTCACTAAGCGGCTCCTCCGCAAAAGGGCCAAACACCTCTTCCATCCCCGCCCTGAGGGCTATGGAAGCCTCGCCATAGCTCACCTCACGGCCCAGAACATCGCAAAGACCGACTGCATGATCAGCCGGTGAGCCGACACCACGTCCCCTTACCTTCAAAAGAGAAGCCAGGCGCTCCTCTGGTGAATACAATAGAACACTCCCGTGTTGGAGAATAGCGCCTCCCTCGCGGCACTGCGCACTACCAGCCACCTTTCGCCCGCCTATTGATAGCTCCCAAACCGAGGTCGTCGCAAAACAAGATGCTTGAGAGACATATGCCCTTCCGCTTGGTGGAGCAAATTCCACCGGCGCGCCCAGGCGCCTAAGCCCCGCAGCCAGCCCGCCACTGATTCTTCTGTAACTCTCCTCGATGGTGCCACCGAGAATCGCCTCGGCCCCTGTGATCGAATATGTGATTTCCCGATCATGTAGCACCGCCCGCCCTCCGGTGAGCCTCCGACAAAGATCCACCCCTTCCCCGGAAAGTCGCTCGATGAAAATATCCCGCCCGGCAGATTGGTTTCTACCCACCGTGAGGGCCGCTGGAGACCAAGCATATAGACGAAAGACAAAAGGGGCCTCATGGTCAGGAGCGCCGGAGGCTAGGTAGACTCGACAGTTTTCGAGAAGCACTTCATCGACCGCCATATTCCAGGCGGCGCTCTTCGTGCCCGTATCGAGATAGCGGGGATTTGTAGGATTTTGATCCATTAGAACAAATGCCGATTAAGCGTAGCTCTCTATCGGCTGACATGAACAAACAAGGTTCTTGTCCCCGTAGGGATTATCTATACGCTTAACGGGCGGCCAATACTTATTAGCTCGAACCCAAGGAAGCGGGAACACCGCTTTTTCCCTCGAATAGGGGTGGGCCCATTCGTCCGAGGCGATATCGCCCATGGTATGAGGTGCATTCTTCAACACATTGTCATTTTTGCTGGCGCGGCCCTGCTCGATCTCGCGTATCTCCTCGCGAATTGTGATCATCGCATCGCAAAAGCGATCCAATTCTTCTTTGGATTCACTCTCGGTGGGCTCGATCATCAGCGTCCCCACGACCGGGAACGACATGGTCGGGGCATGGAAACCAAAATCCATCAACCGCTTGGCCACATCCTCGGCGGATACCCCGGAGTCATCCTTGAGGGGTCTCAAATCGATAATGCATTCGTGGGCCACCATTCCATTTCGTCCCGTGTAGAGAACATCGTAGTACGGCTGCAGACGCCGTGCTGTGTAGTTCGCATTCAGGATAGCAACCTGCGTCGCCTCGATGAGCCCCTTAGAGCCCATCATCGAAATATAGCTCCATGAAATTGGCAACACGCCGGCGTTTCCCCACGGGCCAGCCGATACGGCACCCACCCCAGTCTCAGGCCCCGCGTCTGCCACGACCGAATGTTTGGGTAAAAATGGTGCTAGCTGGCCTGCCACACATATCGGCCCCGCCCCCGGTCCTCCACCGCCATGGGGAATCGAAAACGTTTTGTGCAGGTTGATATGTATGACATCGGGGCCAAATTCGCCCGGACGGCATATGCCAACCAAGGCATTAAGGTTCGCACCATCCATATATACTTGACCACCATTATCGTGGATGACACCGCATATCTCCGACACCGCTTCCTCAAAAACACCGTGGGTCGAGGGGTAGGTAATCATCAAGGAGGCAAGATCGTCCTTGTGCTCGGCGGCCTTGGCACGCAGATCGACAAGATCAACATTCCCCTGTTTATCACAGGCAATGACAACAACCCTCCAGCCGAGCATTGAAGCACTGGCCGGGTTCGTACCGTGTGCCGAACTGGGAATCAGACAGATGTTCCGATGAAGCTCGCCCCGGCTTTCATGATACTTACGAATTGTTAGAAGACCCGTGTACTCGCCCTGGGCACCCGAATTGGGCTGAAGTGAAACACCCTCGAAGCCCGCAATGTCGGCGAGCATCGCCTTGAGCTCCTCCATCATCAAGCGGTAACCCTCGGTTTGCTCGGCGGGGGCAAAGGGATGAATTTTTGCGAACTCTGGCCACGAAACGGGGATCATCTCAGTCGTAGCATTGAGCTTCATCGTGCACGAGCCAAGAGGTATCATCGATCGCGTCAGCGCGATGTCCTTTTCCTGGAGCCGGAAAATATAGCGGAGCATCTCATGCTCGGGATGATAGCTGTTGAAAACCGGATGGGTGAGGTAATCGGTGGTTCGGGCAAGAGCTGAAGGATAATTATCCTCCACCGAACGATCAATTTCATCCAACGAAAAACCAATCTTACCGCCCGAGAAAATTATCCACAGATCCTCGATATCCTGCCGACGAGTGGTTTCGTCAAATGAGATACCTACACGCTTGGTATCTACAATACGAAGATTAATCTCCTTTGCTGCAGCCCGTTTGCCTATCTCAGCCGAGCCGCCGGTTGTCTTCACCGTGATAGTGTCGAAGAAATTTTCAGTCTCAATTTCGCAGCCAAGTTTCTCAAGTCCCGCCGCCAAGATCGATGTCAGGCGGTGCACACGCCGCCCAATTCTCAGGAGGCCTTCGGGACCATGGTAAACGGCATACATGCCCGCCATGACAGCAAGCAAAACCTGGGAGGTGCAAATATTGCTCGTCGCCTTCTCGCGGCGAATGTGCTGCTCTCGCGTCTGGAGAGCGAGCCGGAGCGCCGGGGCGCCGCTTGCATCCACCGAAACACCTACCAACCTGCCCGGCATCGAGCGTTTGTATTTTTCTCTCGTGGCTAGGTAGGCGGCGTGCGGCCCCCCCAAACCAAGAGGAACGCCAAAGCGCTGGGTATTGCCGACCACGACATCCGCCCCAAACTCACCTGGTGGCTTGAGCAATGTGAGGCTCAGTAGATCAGCGGCAACAATAACCAACGTGCCCCGTTCGTGGGCCTCGGCCACCAGCGAGGCGTAGTCGTACACCTCGCCCGATGAAGCCGGATATTGAAGCATCAGGGCATACGGATCACCCTCGAAGGAGCCTTCGTGATGATCGCCGACGACGATTTCAATCCCCATCGGCTCGGCCCGCGTTTTCATTACCTCAATGGTCTGGGGATGACAATCTTCGGAAATAAATATTTTTTTGCTCTCAGATTTGCTTATCGAGTAGCACATCACCATGGCCTCGGCGGCCGAGGTCGCCTCATCGAGGAGCGAGGCGTTGGTCATCTCCATGCCGGTCAAGTCCATGACCATGGTTTGAAAGTTGAGCAGCGCCTCAAGGCGACCTTGGGAGATTTCAGGCTGATAGGGCGTATAGGCTGTGTACCAACCGGGATTTTCTAAAATATTTCTGAGGATGACGGTTGGAGTATGACAATCTGAATACCCCATGCCAATCATCGAGCGGAAAACACGATTTTTCGAGGCCAGAGATTTAAGGCGGGCCATTACCTCCTGCTCGGTACGACTCTCGCCGATGCCAAGGGGATGGCTAGAAATAATAGGGGCAGGAACAGTTTTCTCTATAAGCTCTTCAAGCGAGGAGAAATCCAGCGCTCCAAGCATGGCAGCAATATCGGCCTCATCGGGTCCATTATGCCTGCGGATGAACTCGCCCTTGTTTTCAAGCTCCTCAAGTGACGCACGAGCATCAGACATGGTGAATCATCCTCAATCGGGCATTCCAGACCCTACACTGCGCCTCCCCTAAGCGCATGTGCAGCAACCGGAAAATTCGAAAGCAATCGGGCACTTTATGCAGGAAAAAACAATTTATACGCCAATCAACAGCCCATGGCAGTCGAAACTCGTAATAGCGGAATGAGCAGCCGAATCAGGCGCTCTCTTCCTCAACAAACGATTTGTATTCATCAGCATCGAGCAAACCGTCTACTTCTGTGGCATCGCTCATTTCGATTCTCAGCATCCAGGCTTCTTCATACGGCTCGCTATTGACAAGTTCAGGCTCATCGTTGAGCCGATCATTCACCTCGGTCACTGTTCCCGTAACCGGAGAATAAAGGTCCGAGACGGCTTT
>JABJAL010000021.1 GCA_018669005.1 Nitrospinaceae bacterium | reverse complement strand
CCCGCCGCTGTGCCGAGGAAGATTTCATCGGCGTTCATAATCCCTGCGCACATGACGTTGACCAAAATATTCCCGTTGTAGCAGGGGTGAAAATGTGTCTCCCCGCCCACGGTGGGAACGCCGATGCAGTTGCCGTAGCCCGCTATGCCGGAGACGACGCCGTTCACGAGGTAGGGGGTTCGTTCATGGTCCGGGGCGCCGAAGTGGAGGCTGTCGAGAAGCGCAATGGGGCGTGCGCCCATGGTGAAGATGTCCCGGAGGATGCCGCCCACGCCGGTTGCTGCGCCCTGGTAGGGCTCGATGAAGGAGGGATGGTTGTGGCTCTCCATCTTGAAGGCGACGGCGAGGCCGTCTCCGATATCCACGACGCCGGCATTCTCGCCAGGGCCCTGAAGAACGCGGGGGCCGGTGGTGGGGAATTTTTTGAGGTGAACCCGGCTGCTCTTGTAGGAGCAGTGCTCGTTCCACATGGCCGAGAAGATGCCAAGCTCGGTCATGGTGGGTTTTCTGTCCAGCGCCTTGAGGATGTGCTCCCACTCCGCCTCGGTGAGGCCGTGCTCCAGCGCGATGGTGAGGTGGGTTTCCATCTCTTTCACCGGAGGGGTCATGACACCGCCGCGGTGAGGGCCGAGGAGAATAGGCGAAGTCCGTCATCGCTGCCAAAGGCGCTCTCGCAGGCTCGCTCGGGGTGGGGCATCAAACCGACGACGTTTCCCTCCCGATTGCATATCCCGGCGATGCTCGATTTTGAGCCGTTTGGATTGCTGGCGGGCGTAAGGGCGCCCTCTGCATCGCAGTACCTGAAGACAATTTGCTCGTTGTCCTCAAGTATGGCGAGCGTCTTCTCGTCGCAAAAATAATTCCCATCGCCGTGCGCAATCGGCATCTGGAGTCTCTCGCCCACCTCGATGTCTCGGGTAAACGGTGTGCGCGAGGTCTCACAACGTACGTGAACATTCTCGCAAATAAAGCGAAGGGAGGTGTTTCGGTGCAAGGCGCCGGGGAGAAGACCTGATTCGGCCAGAATTTGAAAACCGTTGCAGATGCCGATGACGGGCCGGCCCCCGGCCGCATGGGCGGCGACGGCTTTCATGATGGGGGAGAAGCGCGAAATGGCGCCCGCGCGCAGATGGTCGCCATAGCTGAAGCCGCCGGGGACGATGACGACGTCGGCGCCCTTGAGATCGGTATCCTTGTGCCACAGGAGGGCGGCGGGATGGCCGAGGACGCTGCTCACCGCATGGTGGCAGTCATGATCGCAGTTCGAGCCTGGAAAAACGATTACGGCAAAGCGCATCAGGTCCCCGGTGCGGGCGGGTCGGAGTGGTCAGCGTCGCCGGGCAGCTCCACCCGGTAGTTTTCAATGACAGGGTTGGCGAGAAGCTCGGCGCACATTTTTTCGGCCTCGGCCCTCAGCTCCTCGGGCGGCGCGTCCTCAAGCTCTATTTCGATGTATTTTCCCACGCGAACATCGTTGACATTCCCGAAGCCCAGAGATGTGAGCGCACCTTTGACAGCCAACCCCTGCGGGTCGAGTACGCCGCTTTTGTATGTGATGTAGACGAGAGCTTTTGCCACCCTGGCTCCGGATGGTTAGTTCGATCACTGCCCGCATCAAACTGGGCGGAGGGCAGCGGCGAAATTAATTAGCGATGATTTTTTCTGTTTTTCGTGCCTCAGGAGGTTACCAGGCGCTCAACTTCAGCGTAGGTGGCCTCGATGTTCCCTAGGTCACGGCGGAAACGGTCTTTGTCCATTTTACGGCCAGTGCCTTTCTCCCACAGTCTGCACCCATCGGGGGTAATCTCGTCGGCGAGAAGCATTTTGCCGCCCTCGGCGGGGCAGCGGCCAAACTCCAGTTTGAAATCAACGAGGTCTATATTTCGGGAGCCGAAAAACTCGATGAGTATCTGGTTCACCTTGAGGGCGTACTCGCGTGCCTCGGCTATTTCCTCGCGGGTGCCCAACTCGAAGGCAGAAACCGTATCCTCGTTGATAAGCGGATCGTCGAGCGCGTCATCTTTAAGATGTAAGTCAATGATCGGATGAGGGAGTTTCGTGCCCTCCTCGACGCCCATGCGCTTGGCCAGGCTTCCGGCAACAATATTGCGAAGCACGATCTCGACCATGATGATGTCGCATCGCTTCACGAGCATCTCGCGCTCGGAGAGATTTTTTACGAAATGCGTGGGGATGCCCTTGGCCTCGACTTCCTGAAACAAGCGCGTGGAAATCTTGTTGTTGAATAGGCCTTTGGACTCAATGGACCCGAGTTTTTTTGCGTTGAACGCGCTAGCGTCATCCTTGAAAAACTGGATGAGATAGGCCGGGTCGTCTGTTTCGTAGAGTATCTTGGCTTTGCCCTCGTAAAGCTGGTCTCTTTTTTCCATTGTCATCACTCCATTGCGAGGCGTTTAGTGGGGCCCCAAAAGAGGGGGAATCCTACCATATGGCGCGCCGAAAAGATCACTTCAAATTGGATCCAAAAACACGTTCAAAGATTGCGTTAATATTCTTGAAATGCTCGTCTTGATCGAAGCAACGAGCGAGCGTCTCCTCTCCGAGAACGCCCCCTACGTCAGGGTTAGTGGTCAATTTCGCCCGGAAATCACTTTTGTCGGCCCAGGCTTCCATGGCAGGGCCTTGGACTCGCCCGTAGGCCTCCTCACGTGTGAGTCCCGTTCCGATTAGGGCCAGCATAACGTGCTCGCTACACAGTAGATCTCCTGAGCGAGCAAGATTTTCTTTCATGCGCTCAGGATATATGACCCATTTATCCATAAGGTTATCGAGCTTATTAATCATGTAATCGACAAGAATCACGCTGTCGGGAACGATAATGCGCTCGACCGACGAATGAGAGATATCGCGCTCATGCCACAGCGGGACGTTCTGAAGGGCCGCCATCGCATTTGACTGCACAAGACGGCTTAGGCCACTCAATTGCTCAGAGACGACCGGATTTCGCTTATGAGGCATGGCCGAGCTTCCCTTTTGGCCCGGGCTGAAGTATTCCTCTGCCTCGCCTACTTCGGTGCGCTGAAGGTGGCGAACCTCGGTGGCCACGCGAGCAATGCTGGCGGCAATCAGGGCGAGGGCCGTCATGTATTCTGCGTGGCGGTCTCGCTGGATGATTTGGGAGCTAACCGGGTCCACCTGGAGCCCCAGGCGGCGGCAGATTGCCTCCTCGACATCGGGTGCGATGTGGGGGCAGACGCCTACGGCACCCGAAATCTGACCGACACGGATCCCTTCTCTGGCGTTCCTCATTCGCACCTCGGCGCGCTCGAACTCGGTGAACCAACCAGCGATTTTGAGACCCAGCGTTGTTGGCTCGGCGTGCATGCCGTGAGAGCGGCCTGCGATGATGGTGCGCTGATGCTCAAGGGCGCGGCGGCGGAGGGTGTCCAGTAAATTTGAAATACCCTCGATGATAAGCCCGCCAGCCGAGACAAGCTGCAGCGCCATGCCGGTGTCGAGGACATCGCTGCTTGTGAGTCCGAGATGAATATAACGGGAGGCGGGCCCCACGTTTTCGGCGACGTTCGTTAGGAAGGCGATAACGTCATGCTTCGTCACCCGCTCAATCTCGCGGATTCGCTCGGGGTCGAAGGCGGATTTCGATTTTATGGCATCGAGCGCTTCTGCCGGTATTTCGCCGCGCGCGGCAAGTTCCTCGCAGACGGCAATTTCGACATCCAGCATGCGCTGGAGCTTTTCTTTCTCTTCCCAAATCTTCCCCATCTCAGGGCGGGTATAGCGCGGGATCAAGGCGCTTCCTCCAGGTTTCCGGCACTTGGCACGATTTGCCCGGCCGGGCCGTACAGTGGCGTTGGCTCGACCTGGGTCGCCACGCAAAGCGCGGCTGATGATGGTTGGCTAAGAAGGCTCGATGCGCCGGTGAGGGCCCCTCGTGCCTCCTGGACGATGACTTCTGTTTCGTTGTTCTCTTGGCTTATGTGGGCGCATATCACCCACTCCAGATCGTGGGAGGCGACCTCATCAAGGAGGCCTGCGGCATCAACGTTGCTCAGATGGCCCAGTTTTCCCCTGATCCGTTGTTTCACTGTCCAGGGGTAGGGTCCATCCATCAGCATGGCGACATCGTGGTTGAATTCGAGTACGAGACCGTTGAGCCCCCTCAAGTGCGAACGAATTAGCTGGGTGGGAAAGCCAATATCCGTTGCCAGGCCCACCCGGTAGCCCTGGCCTGATTTGAGCGTAAGGCCGAACGGGTCGGCCGCGTCGTGTGGAATACTGAAAGGTGATAGTTCGACATCAGCGATGGTAAAGGGAACGCCGATTTCGATGGGGACCCAGTGGGGAAGGGCCCCAAGGTTCTGTTTCCCCGCCTCGAGGGTCGCCTCGTTTGTCCATACCGGCAGGTTAAAGCGCCGGGCGAGGGGTCCTACGCCCCGGATGTGGTCGGAGTGCTCGTGGGTCAGGACGACGCCCTGCAAATCGTTTGGCGAGATTCCCTTAAGCGCCAAGCGAGCTGTGATTTCCCGGGCGCTAAGTCCGGCGTCAACTAGAAAAGATGAATCGCCAGAGCGCACCAGCACCGAGTTGCCCCGGCTCCCGCTTCCGAGAAGAGCAATTTCCAAGGGTATACATTCCTTCGTGGGCGAAGGGTGTGTCCAGTTCTGTTTTTTTTAATCGAGTTTGAATCTACTGACCCTCAGTCCCCCTGCGGGGTCAGCACTTTCTTCAACCGCTCCCAATAAAGCTTGGCTCCATCCTCAAGAGAGGTGAAAGGAGTCGTATAGCCGCTACGATTTAGTTTGTCCATCTTCGCCTCGGTGAAATATTGGTACCGAGAGCGAATATTGGGGGGCGTGTCGATAAATTTTATTTTGGGCTCACGTCCCATCGCGGCAAAGGCCGCATTCGTCAGGTCGAGAAAGGTCCTGGCTTGGCCGGTCCCTAGGTTGTATATGCCATCAGGAAGGCCCTTTCGCCAAGCGTGCACGAGCACTTTCACCACATCCTCGACGTAAATAAAATCACGGCTCTGGTGGCCGTCGGCAACCCCTTGTTTATGTGAGCGGAACAGGGACACCTCGCCTCGCTCCAGGATTTGCACGAATGCTTGATAGAACACGCTGGACATCTTTTCCTTGTGTGCCTCGCCGAATCCGTAGACGTTGAAGAATCGAAACCCGGCCCAGGTGGGCGGTCGGTTTTCGATATTCTCGCCAAGGGCCCAGATGTCGAATCGGTGTTTCGAGTCTCCGTAGGGGTTGAGTGGCTCATATTCTTCGGGATGAGTTTCGTCGTCGTATCCACTGGAGCCGTCGCCGTAGATGGCGGCGCTGCTCGCGTAGAGGAAAGGGATTTTTCGTCGCGTGGCGATTTCCCAGAGCCTGCGCGTGTAGGCGGTATTCACTTTTTCGAGAAAACCCTCGTCATACTCGGTTGTATCTGTGCAGGCACCGAGGTGGAGGATTCCCGAGATTTCATTAGAGTCGGGGCCATCGAGCCAATCGGGCAGGTCATTCATGCCGATGATTCGATGGGGCGGGGCACCTTGATAAAGCGAGGCGATCTCGGCGCGCGCCTCGAAATGGTGTGTTTCGTCCACGGCTATGACCTGTGTGCCATCCCGAGCGATCCGGGACGCCAGGCGGGCCCCTATGAAGCCAGCCGCGCCGGTGACGATTACGGGTGCAGCATGGTTGACCGTTGAATTCATGCCGGAGTGTTGTCCTGTTTGTAGCGCTCGATAATCGTGTTCACGATGCTTGTGGTTGAGACGCCATCAACGAAAGGCAGAACCTCCAGGCGGCCGCCATAGGACTCGACCAAATCTCGCCCGACTACTTCATCCGGCGTGTAGTCTCCGCCCTTTACGAGAATATCCGGCCTGAGGGTTTCAAGTAATTTTTTGGGCGTATCTTCCGAGAAGAAGACGATGAAATCGACGCATTCAAGGGCACTCATGAGTTGTGCCCTTTGTTTTTCCTCTATGAGGGGCCGCCCCTCACCCTTTAATTTGCGTACCGAGGCGTCGTCGTTGAGGCCGATGACCAGAAGGTCGCCCAGGTTTTTGGCTTGCTGGAGGTATTGGATATGTCCGACATGAAGCAGGTCGAAGCAGCCGTTCGTGAAGACGACTTTGCGGCCCTTGGCGCGCTCCATTTCAAGATGCCTGCCAAGCTCCTCGCGGGAGAGGATTTTGTTTCGTCCCCCCGAGGACATGGCGGACTCTATCTCAAGGGCGCTCACGGGTGCGGTGCCAACTTTGCCAACGACGATGCCTGCCCCCGTGTTGGCGATCTCGGCTGCGCTGACGGGTGATTCGCCCTGAAAAAGGGCGAGGGAGAAAAGGGCTGCCGCCGTGTCGCCAGCGCCGGTTACATCATAGACCTCAAGGGCATTTGCGGGCTCGTTCGAGAGGCGACCGTTTTTTCCAAACAGAGTCATGCCGCCGGCACCACGTGTGATGAGAATGTACTGGGTTCCCAATTGCTCGAAAAGGGAATGGGCGGCGCTATCAATGGCCTCCTCGGTGTCGAGGCGCATGCCGGTGGCGAGGGCGACCTCGCTTAAATTAGGGGTGATGGCTGTTACGCCTTTGTATTTAGAGTAGTTACCGCCTTTTGGGTCGGTGATGATCGAGATATTCGCCCTGCCTGCGGCATCGACCACCTTGCTCATGAGCCCGGGCGAGAGCGTGCCCTTGAGGTAGTCCGAGCAAATGACTCCCGCCGCGCCCTCGATAGCTTCTGTGAGGTTGGCTAAAAGCGGTCCTTCTAATTCTCCTGGTTGCGGGTTGTCATCCTCGCGGTCTAAGCGAAGGATCTGCTGGCCTCTGCCTATGAAGCGGGTTTTTGTAACAGTGGGTCTGCCCGGTATTCTAGTGACGTATCGTGTATCGATGCCTGCCACTCTGGTGAGCTCTTCGAAACGATCAGCATCGGCATCCTCACCGATCAGACCCATTAAGCGAACCGGGCAGCCCAAGGTGGAAAGATTATGTGCAACATTGGCCGCCCCGCCGAGAACCTGTTCCTCCCGCTCCCATTTGAGGACCTGGACAGGTGCCTCGGGAGAGATTCTTTCGACTTCTCCCCAAATATAGCGATCCAGAATGAGATCGCCGATTACGAGGATATCCTGGCACCCTTCTGCAAGTCTTGAAATAGTACCACTCACGTTTTTGGGCCCTCGCAAAATAAATCGTCGATTTTGTGACAAATATAGTGAATTGCCGCCTCGTGTGCTTCTTGGATGAAATCGGTTTCCTCAGAGGGGACAATAGCCACAATATCTGCCACTTCTGCCACAAGTCCACCCGATTTGCCGGTCATGACAGCAGAGCGAATTCCTAATTCCTTTGCTTTTTTAAGGGTTAAAACAACATTTGGAGAATTTCCACTTGTGGTCAATCCCAAGGCTAAATCTTCTTGGCTCGCGTGAGCTTCCAATTGGCGGGAGAAGGTTCTGCTATAGTCATAATCGTTTCCAATCGCAGTCAAGGCGCTCGTATCCACCGTAAGTGAAATAGCGGGAAGTGGACGGCGCTCCCTAAGGAAGCGGCCTGTTAACTCACCTGAAAAATGAGTAGCTAGTGCGGCGCTGCCGCCATTGCCGAAAACCAAAATTTTTCCCCCACGCTGAAGGGAATCCAGCGTACTTTCCGATATCGCCTCAATGTTGGCAGTAAAGTCGCTGTCGGAGAGGATGCTGAATTTTTTGGCACGATCAGCCATGAACTCGCGAGCGGAAAAATTCAAGAAGCACCTCGTAGGTTATACAACCGAATAAATTTGGTTTGAGCGGGATGCGAGTGAAAGGCGGTCACCTATTAGCAATTTAGCTGATTTTTATTCTACAATTCAAGGTGCTCACATTTTCGCATCGTAACTATAGAATCCCTGCCGACCAACGATAACGTGGTCAAGAAGGGAAATTCCCAGAATTTCCCTGTTTCCCGGAGCTTAGTCGTTAGCGCGTTATCTTCGGGAGAAGGCAATGGATCCCCACTGGGATGATTATGGCTACATACGATTGCCGTAGATTTTTCTCTCACCGCAGCGTTAAATACTTCGCGTGGGTCAACGGATGTGCTCAAAAGGGTTCTCCGTGCGACCATGATATCGCGCTTGAGGCGGTGTTTCGTATCGAGCATGAGAACGTGAAATTCTTCATAAGAAAGGTGTCCAAGGCCGGGTAAAAATATTTATAAACATCATTACCACAATGAAATTCTGGTTTGTCTGCTCCCTCGTCTCTCTCGTCCCTTCGTGAAATTTCGATGGCAGCCTTGATTTGAGTAGCTTTGGCTAGGCCTATGCCTTTGAGTTTCGACAGTTCAGGGATTGATGCCTGTTCAATGCCTGAAAATCCACCGAAGCGGGTGATTAATTGAATCGCTAGGTCGAGGGCGGATACTCCCTGATCTCCTGTCCTAAGTATAATTGCTAAAAGCTGGGCATCGCTCAGCGTTTCAGCGCCCTTTTCGAGAAGTCTTTCCCTTGGGCGCTCAGAATCGGGTCAATACCTGATCTAGCGTCTGAACATCAAGCAGTGCTCTCCTCTCCACGGTCAAGGCGCTGGCGGAAATCCTCTATGGTATAGCGCAAACCTTCATCGAGCGGCACTTTGGGCTCCCAGTTTAAAATCTGTCTTGCTCTGCTAATGTCGGGTTTACGAATTTTAGGGTCATCCGTAGGAAGTGAATGGAATTCAATAGGAGCGGAGGTGCCTGTGATTTCACGAATGCACTCGGCCAACTCAAGGATTGTCATCTCGGTGGGGTTGCCGAGATTTACTGGTTCATGAAAATCGCTATTCATCAATCGGATAAGACCGTCAATAAGATCTGAGATATAGCCAAAACTTCGAGTCTGGGTGCCATCCCCGAAGATGGTAAGTGGCTCACCACGAAGAGCTTGGCATAGAAACGCGGGGATAGCTCGGCCATCCATCAAGCGCATACGCGGGCCGTAAGTGTTAAATATTCGGACTATATGGATATCAAGGCCATGAAAGCGATGATAGGCCATCGCCATGGCTTCAGCGAAACGTTTTCCCTCATCATATACTCCTCGTGGGCCAATGGGGTTGACGTTTCCCCAGTAACTCTCAGGTTGGGGGTGTACTTCAGGATCCCCGTAGACTTCGGATGTTGATGCGAGGAGGAATTTTGCGTTTTTCGCGAGCGCCAATCCAAGGGCATTGTGTGTTCCAAGAGCGCCAACCTTAAGAGTGGGTATGGGGTACTTTAGGTAGTCGATTGGGCTGGCGGGGCTAGCCATGTGGTAAATGGCGTCCACGGGACCTTCGACGAGAATATGTTCACTCACATTACGATCAATAAGTGAGAAAAGATCTCCATGACGCTTGGACAATTCTTCTGTGTGTGGTCGCCTTCCAGTGAGGAAGTTATCTATACATACGACCTCATTTCCTTGAGTAAGGAGCGTTTCGCATAAATGTGAGCCAATGAAACCAGCACCTCCTGTTACAACAATTCTCACTTAATGCCCTTTCCCGAGGGGTGTCAATGATCAATGTAATTGCAAGGACCTACCGCTCAAGTTCTATTCTAGGTTTGCGAAATAAATGTGAAAAACAGGTTCCTTGGCAATTATATTCGATTGTAATAGATACTCCAGTATTCTCCTGTAGTTCATACGAGTGTTCAATTCAAACTATAAAGTCATAGCTCATGGTTCGTTGAAATTATAGGGGGTGAGGGCACCACGCCCGAAAAAACGCCCTTTTTTGCTGACAAGACGGCTGCGCTTAAATGTGGGGGCTTGTTCCCCTTCGAAAAGTCCCCGGAGGATAAAGGTGAAAAAGACTTCGCTCGTATCCTGTGTGTCGGTGAGCGTTAGGTTGAAGCCCCAACAACATCCCCTATAGCGAAGGATTACGCTTTGCTCCAGTGTGGTGTTTTCGAATTTGTTGATTCGGGTGAGGTATTCGGCGAACCATTGCCGTGTAATCCCATAGCCAGCGGAAAAATTGATGTCACTTTGCCCCTCTCGTGGAGCTGTGATTCCATTTCTTTGGCGACCCCAAGTTCGGTCAAGACCCAGATACCAATTTCTTCCGCCGTCGATGAGTAGGCCCGAGGAATGTTCGTCAACCTCGCCTTCATAAACATTATAAGTGGTCTCATGTCTGAATTGAAGCATCGGAATTGGGTTCGACTGGATATTCAAGGTTAGGTTACCGAAAGGTCGCCTTGGCTCTGTGCTTAATCTTTGCTCCCGTCTGGCTTCGGCGATATCTGCAGTCTGTTGTAGTTTGGCTGTTAATAATTGACGGGTTTCGTAACCATCTCCTTTTTTTAATTTCGTTAGGATTCGATTGACGATTCCATACTGAATCGTATTTTGGTCTTCAAAGCTGTCCACTTCGTCAATCGGGATAATCAGTTTTCGATCATTCGAATCCATTGTCGGGGTATATGAGTATTGAGTTTCAAAAGAAAAGATGTGTTTGAAATCCCTAAACGGACCAATTTCACCATTGTATACCTTGCTGTATCGGGGGCCTACGACATTGAGCGAGGAGAACCACATTTCCCGGGCCAAGGGAGAGGTTTCTTGTTCATTGCGACCGGGATTATCGTTGACGTCGCCGCCCTTTTTTTGATCGGTCCAGTAGGTGTATCTGAGTCCGAAATTTGACGTGACGCCCAACCAGGGTACCGTCTGGATTGGCATCGATATAGTTGGTTTGGCATCTACACGCTGGAGAGTGGTTGTTTTGTCGTCTTCGACTCGATAAAAAGAAACGGCCGAGGAATTGAGGCTGTACCTGAAAACACTAGTGCCGACTTCGGCCTGATTAATGTCAAGGGATAGTTCGGGAAACTTTTGAAACAACTGGCCATTGTTTTCACGGATTCCCTCTTTGCGTCTCATGGCGAGGGAAATTTGGCCTGGAATATCCTTGAGGTCTTTGGTGAAAGTCAGGCGGGTGTCCGTGTCCTGACGAACACGCTCATCAAGACCCTCCTCAAGAGAGCGGTCTAGTTTTCTCCTGGAGGCTTGTTCAATTACTGCCTTGAATTCGCTGTTGTCATTAGGGAATCGAGTGATGTGTAAAGCGTTAATATCCCATAACGTTGTTTTCTCTCTTGAGTCTTTGAATATATTTCCCTGAATCTGTCCCGTAGTATTATCGCTGAGGTTGTAGCGATATTCCCCGAGAAGGCGTGTTCCTCGGCGCGTATAACGGTCGATTCCGAACGTGGCGTCCGACCATCTGTTGATGGCCCAAAAAAATCGGGGAGAAACTTGCATTCCGTTCTTGTTTCCGTAGCCGAGGCCGGGCATCAAAAAACCAGTCGTTCGCTTGGTTTTGATGGGAAGGATGGCATAGGGAAGGGCGGCGGCCGGGATGCCAGAAAGAGTTATCAAAGGTGCTTGGAGGTGAGCATATCCTTCTACCTGGAAAGTAGCTTTTTTTGTGACAAAGGCCCAGTCTGGTTTGTCTCCCTCGCAGGTGGTGAAAGTTCCGTTGATTACTTCATAGCGGTCCTCGGCGATTCGGCGAATAACGTTGCCCGTTATGTAATAGGTGGCTCCGATATATCCCCGGGCGTCGTGGATAACTACCTTTTCACTGTCAAGATTGAAATCGATACGGCTTCCTACGATGCGGTCGTTTTCCGTCTGGAAAATAATATTTCCAGTGGCAACGGCATCCCGGGTCTCGGTTTGGACCTCAATATGGTCGGCTTGTACCCGCTTGCCAAGATATCTTAAGTCGGCAAACCCTCGTCCGATGACACGTTTTCGCTCCCTGTCTTCCAATAGTTCATCGGCCGAAACAGCAGCGGCGGCCTTGGGGTCACGTAAAAACTTTAGTTCCTCTTTGCCTGAAGTATCTGGGTTGCGAGGGGTGAAACCGGGAGATGCCTGAGGAGAGGGAGTATTTTCCTGGCCAATCGCCGGGGCGAGAAAAAATAATAGACTAAAACAGGTTAGCCAAATGGGAAGACCTTTGCGAATGAAAAAGGAGCATTTATTCAATAATAAAAAGCCGCGCATTGTTCTTATAAACCATTTATGGATGGAGAGTAGGACAATGAGAGGCGGAAAAAATACCCACCGACTTATTTTACATTACGGTAGGGATGAGCGAATTATGCCCCCTTCAGACGAAGATGACAACGGAAAACCTAGCTATTGGGATTCGTTGATAATCGTTTCTGATGGGGCTGGGGTAAATTTTGCATTGCGATAGCGTCTGACGTAAAGAATTGGCCCGGATGCCGTATATGCAGCCATGACCAGGAAAGCAACAACCTGGGGAATAGCCGCTGCGACGAAGAGAGCTAAAACTGCACCAACGAGTACGCGGAAGGGTCTCTGAAGACGTCCCCCAAGATCCTTGAAACTTGTATATCGAACCGTGCTGACCATTAAAAAAGCCAGAAGATAGGCCAGGAATGCAAGGATGTATGCTGGTACGGCATTGAGAAGCGTGGGAGGGGTGAGTGTATCAAAGCTGTAATGTTCTGCTAGGAAAACCCATGATGCTAAGACGCCTGCGGCGGCCGGGGTGGGTAGTCCTCGGAAATCGGCTGTCGGGCCCAATGATTGTGTAAATACATTGAAACGTGCCAGCCGAAGCGCCGAGCAAGCTGCAAAGATAAAGGCTGCCAGCCAACCGATTCGACCGAACGGGGCCAGTGACCAATTGTAGACGAGTATCGCTGGAGCAATACCGAAAGCGCCAAAATCGCATAAAGAGTCATATTGAAGGCCAAATGGGCTTGATGTTTTGGTTAGGCGGGCGACAGACCCATCTAGGCCGTCAAATACGATCGATATGAGTATAGCAAGGGAAGCCCACCAAAAATCCATCTGAATAGCGGCAATAATGGCATAGAAGCCAGCGAAAAGGCTCCCTGTGGTAAATAAATTAGGGAGAAGGAAAATGCCACGCTTGAGCCGGGGACGTCGGCGGCGCTTCCGTTTGCGCTTCCCACGCTCGATTTGAGTACGAATTTTGTCTTTAAGGTGATCTTGCAATTACGGTTTCTCCTCCGCGGACTCGCTCCCCGATTGAGACCGAGACATTATAGCCGGGCGGCAAATGGAGGTCCGTGCGGGAGCCGAACTGAATAAGTCCAAAGCGCTCACCCAGGGAAACTGTATCACCCTCACCACGCCAGCAAACAATACGACGTGCGATAAGCCCCGCAATTTGAACTACTCGGAAATTCTCTCCCGAATCACTCAAAATGTCGATAGCGTTTTGCTCGTTGGCCTCGGCAGCATTTTTATTGAAAGCAGCCAAGAACTGGCCCGGTTTGTATTTCGTCTCCTGGATAGTGCCCGCCACGGGGGAGCGATTGATGTGGACATCGTAAACGGCGAGAAATATGCCGACCATTATTCCGCCATTTTCAGTATCTTCTATGGCAATCACCTTGCCGTCGGCTGGAGAGGCGACGATGCCTGTCTCAGAGGGAGGAATACGTTTGGGGTCCCTGAAAAATGCAGCGACGCATAGCGCAAATAGAAAATAAAAAATCGCCCAGCTCGTTCCGCCTAGAAGTGTGGAAATGAGCCCTAAGACAAGAAGGCCAATGGTATAGCCCCATCCTTCTCGTGCGACAGGGAAACGGTGATTAGAAGGCTGTCGGGACATAGTCAGTTTTTTGTGCTTTTTAAAGTTTTGGCGCCACGGCTCAGCGCGACCTTGCCTGTGCGTGCGATTTCTTTGATGCCATGTGGACGCAAAAGCTCCAGTATGGCGTGAATCTTTCCTTCATCTCCGGTGACTTCGATGGTCAGGGATTCGACGGAAATATCGATTGTGCGAGCCCGGAATATTTCGACGATTTGAAGTACTTCAGAGCGTTTCTCTTTTGGTGCTGTTACTTTGATGAGAACGAGTTCGCGTTCTGCTGTCTCGGTTTCGTCCATCTCAAGTACTTTGATCGTGTCTATTAATTTGCTGAGTTGTTTTCGAATTTGCTCAAGTATCTGGACATCGCCGCTCGTTACCAATGTAATTCGGGAAACACTAGGATCTTGGGTCACACCGACGCAGAGGCTGTCGATGTTGTAGCCTCGTGCACTGAAAAGACTCGCGACCTTAGCAAGGACGCCGAATTTGTTTTCGACAAGCACTGCAAATGTGTGTGTTTTTTCTGCGCCGTTATTTGACATCAGGCAAGTGGCTCCCAATCTTCTGACATGCCATCAAAGGGAAGAGCAATCATTCCCGTACGCGCCATGTTGGATATCCCATATTTCTCGAGGGCCTTGATTAGTATCCTCGTCCTGTGGTCGTTGCCGCTCGCCTCCAGGGTGACGCTGGAATCTGATATGTTGACGATGCTGGCTCCGAAGGCATTGGCAATTTGTAAGACCTCTGCGCGCCTTTCAGAGTCGGCTGCGACAGTGGCGAGTACAAGTTCACGTGTAACGGAGCGATTGTAGCTGAGCTTGTTTACCTCGCGCACATCGTAAAGCTTGCGCAACTGTCGGGTAATCTGCTCAAGTTTATCCTCTTCTCCAAATGCGACAATCATGATACGCGTTACTTCTTCATCTTCCGTCGGTCCGGCCGCAATACTTTCAATGTTGTAGCCGCGGCGTGCGAAAAGACCTGAAACATGTGAAAGGACTCCCGCATGGTTATTTACAAGGATTGAAAATACTTGTCTCATGTTAATTTTTCCGCATCTTTGGGCCCGAGTTGCATTTCATCGTTTCCAGCGCCGGACGGGACCATCGGCCAGACGTTCTCTTCTTGATTTACATGGAAATTCATCACGACCGGACCGTCGATCTCAGCCGCTTGCTCAAGCGTACTCCTAACTTGGTCTACGTCCTTAATGTCGAATCCCCGAACACCATATCCCTCTGCGATTTTCGCGAAGTTCGGATTCGTTGGGTAGTGTACATGTGAGTAACGCTTGTCAAAGAAAAGTTCTTGCCACTGCCGTACCATCCCAAGATAGGTATTATTTAGAATCGCAATCTTGACGGGAATGTTGTAGGTGGCCGCCGTCGCCAGTTCAACAAGGCTCATCGAGAAGCTGCCGTCCCCATCGATTAGCCAAGTTTCCTTGTCCGGTCTACCTGCATTAGCGCCTATTGCCGCCGGGAGGCCGAATCCCATCGTCCCCAATCCACCGGAGGAGACCCACGAGTTCGGTTCGTTGAATTTTATAAATTGTGCGGCCCACATTTGGTGTTGCCCGACACCTGAAACGTAGATGCCATTGCCGCCTGAAACTTCCTGGATTTGCTCGATGACATACTGTGGCTTGATGGAGCCGTCCCAGTCGTACTGAAGAGGATAATCACGCTTCCATGATTCAACCTTGGTGAGCCAT